>NZ_JBKORJ010000023.1:0-101986 GCF_047314585.1 Shewanella sp. BJSY2023SW005 | reverse complement strand
ACGCCCTAAGCCAAATCGGCCTAGGGCGGTAAAAATATCAAAGACCCGATATCCTGTTAATCACAAGGCAGCTCCGCTTAAGTGAACTACGTTGCACCCGGGGGGGGCGCTTTTTTGCCTGAGTTTTACTCGCTTGCCGGCAGCATCACGGCCTCAAAGACCTGGCTTTGCAGGATAAACTGCTTAAGCAGGCTATTCAGCTCAGCGGCAGTGACCTCCTCATTGAAGCGAATGTTTTGTTCTATCTGCTGCGGCCCACCCACTGTCATATAGCTTTGGCTGACCGCCTCCAACCAACCGAGATTGGATTTAAGCTCCCGCTGCAGCCTGTCCTGACGCTGACGGCGCTTATTTTCCAGCGAATGGGGCGATACGCCCTCATCAGTCATCCGCTTGAGTACCAGATGCAGTTGCTGGATCAGTTCATCGACCCGCTCCGGATCGCTGCTGAAGCTGATACGGCCCGAGCTGAAATCTTCCCCCGGCTCCTGCCAGAACCAAGCGGTTACCCCATAAACGCCGCTGGCCTCCTCCCTGAGTTTGAGCCTCAGCTGCTCCTGAATAAGCTCCCCCATGAGCGACAACTGATAAGCTTGCTTTGCTGACCAAGGCTGCGGATAGGAGGTTAGATAGACCTCTGTTTCGGCTCTGGGCTCACCGGAGACAGGCATCTGCAGACGCTCCTTTGGGGTCGCCGGCCGAATTTGGTATTGCTTGCGCGCCTCCCTTTTTACCTCAATCCCGGCCAGATACTGCTCGGCCAAGTGAATGAGGCGCGCCTCGTCGATATCGCCGACAAAGAACAGAATAAAGTCGGTATTACCCAGCATGTGACGGCGATAATCGGCCAGCAGCTCATCCTCGCTCAGGGTCGTCAGCAACTCGGGATCCGGGTTGTAAACCGTCGGCACTCCGGGATAGCGCCTGGCATCTATGGTGCGGGCAAACTGCTCCCCAGGGTCATTGGCATATTGTGCCCGGGTCGCCTGATACTCTTCGCGCCAGTGCTTCAAGGCATTCGATGCAAACTGTACCTGCTGCAACTTGAAGCGAAACAGCTGCAACAACGCCGCCAGATCATCCCTGTGGGCCCAGCCGGAAAAGCCTTGCGTCTGGCCGTCCAGCAAACTGGAAAGCACCAGAGGATAATCGCTGTCATAGTTGATGATCGCCTGCTGCGGCACCTCGCCGGCGCCGAACTCATCTGCCAGGTTCACCGCCAAACGCAGCTTTTGCGCCTCCGAAGGCGTCAGACTGCCCATCCCCCCGACAGTCAAGGCCTTGAAGTGCACTTCACCCGGGTTGAGATCAGATTGGCTGAATACCAGACGCAACCCGTTGCTGAGTCGATACTCCTTCAGGCGGCCTTCGGCGGCTTCACCGATAAAGCGACTGCTGCCGGACTCGGCCTTGAACTCGGGCATCTCAGAGGTCTGTTGCCCGGCTTCAAAGTCGCCGTGCTGCATGCTCATGCTCTGCTGCCACAATGCATTGGCTTCAGCACTCGTCAGTACCGACATCTCCCCCGCCCCAAGAGTCTGCAGCAATAAGCGGGAACTTGGCGCCGTTAAACGCGCCAGCGCCTGATTGATATCCTCGGTCGTCAGCGAGCCAATCAGCTCCAGGTTGAGCCGGGCTCTGTCTTTATAGCTCAACCAGGGGTCGAGATTGGCAGCGGTAGTGACCAGGTCACCGGCAATATCTATGCTGAAAACCGCCTTGTCGGCGCGGCGCTGTTCCAATTTCAGTTGGCGTTTCAGCTGGGAAGCCACGGCCTTATCGCTGAAACCATGCTGCTTGAGGGTGGCCAGAAGATCAAACAGTGCACTGGCGGCGCTATGGTACTCACCCTTCTTGAGCTGCAAGGTGAAAATGCTCTGCCTAGTCTCGCGGCCGATGGCCGAGGAGAAGAAAGCGCCCGACAGCAGCCAGTCTTGATGTTGCTTCTCCCACTGCTGCAGACGCAGATTCAGCATGCGCCCGGCTATCTGCTCGGCCAGCTCGCGGCGATAACCGGCCCGCGAATAATCCGGCTCAAGCGGCGAGAAAAAGCTCAGCTCCAGCGCCGGCTCTTCGGCGCCGACTTCATGCACCTTGGCGGCTCTCAGACCGTCTTGCAGCGGTATGCCAAAGTCCACGGTTTCCAGTGGTGTTGTGGCCGCAGGCATGGCTCCCAGATATTGCTCGACCATGACCTTGAACTTGGCGACATCTAGATCACCACTCGCCACCAGCGCCATATTATCCGGCCGATACCAGCGGCGATAAAAGTCGGCCACCCGCTTGCCGGATACCTGGCGTATGGTTTCGGGATCGCCTATGGGATCGCGGGTCGCATAACGGGAACCGGCCATTTCGATGGCAGACTTTTTGTCCCCCAAACGCAACATAGGCCCAAGCCTTGCCCGCCACTCCTCCAACACTATGCCACGCTCGGCATCGAGATCGTCGCGGGCAATGCTCACCTCTGCCGCCCAGTCGGCAATAATTCTAAGCGCCAGCTCCAGAGTCTGCGGCCGGTTATCCGGCAGATTGAGCAGATAGACGGTATTTTCAAAGTCAGTGAAGGCATTGACATCTATGCCAAACTTCAGCCCGGCATCCTCCAGCGCGCTGATGACGCTGTTGCCCTTAAAGTGCTTGCTGCCGTTAAAGGCCATATGCTCGACCATATGGGCCACGCCCCTTTGGTCGTCATCTTCATGCATGGAACCGGCGTTGACCACCAAACGCAGATACACGCGTTTGGCCGGGGCATCGTTGGGGGCCAGATAATAGCGAAAGCCATTGTCCAACCGCCCCTGAACCAAGTCAGGATCGCTGTTCAGAGGCAGCATCTCGCTGGTTTGACAGGCCGCCAGCAGGCAAGCCATCGCCGCCATCATCAGGCGGCCGAATCGTGTTTTAACAATCATCTCAGGATTTCCAGAACTCAACAAAAAAGCAGCTTCCGGTGAAGCTGCCCATCACTACCACTCAGGGTTTAGAAGCGATAACCCACTTCCAGCCAGAACTGACGCCCTGGGGTATAGAGGCCGTATTCGCCGTTCTGGTTGGCCTTGAGGCTATACTGGCGTACCTGGTTGAGCACATTGTTGATATCCAGCTGCAGATAGACCTCACCGCCCAGCGCCTGCGGCTCCCAGCGAATACGGCTATCCCACTGGGTGTGACTGCCGAAGTCATAGCTGCGGTACATCTCCAGCGCCGCCTGGCTGTTTACCGACTCATATCCCCGTACCGGCGCCTTTACATAAAGCTTGTTGCCCCAGGTGATATTCCAGGCCGGTAACTCCATATCCAACCCAAGACGCACCATCCACTCTTCCTGGGATGAGTTGACCTTCTGCTCCATCTGGCGACGGCTCATCATGGCGCCATCGAGCATCACGGCCTCATCCGGGTTCATCGCCTTATCCAGATCGTTGCGATCTGTCTCCAGCCAATCGGCCGCCAGCGACCACTCCCATTGACTGGCACCTAAGGTCAGCGGCGCTATGTTATTCAGTTGCAGGGTGTAGACATGAACCTTGTAGTCTTCGCCATTGCGATAGTCGTCCACCTTGACGCTGCCTACCTGACTTCTATGGGTCACCAGCCGATCGCGATAGTCCCTCAGGGTATAGCGACCACTCAGGCTTAAATTGCCCAGATTCTGGTGCAGCGCCAGGGTCAATTCATCGGAGAAGGGGGTTTTCAGATCCTTGATGCTTTCGTATCTGCGGGTGTGATCCTGGCTGAGTTTAAGTATTTCATCCGCCAGCTTCATCGAAGCGAAAGAGCGGCCATAGTAACGGTTAAGCCCGATATCCACCCGGGTGCCCTCGACGACATCCCAGTTGAGTGCCAGCCGCGGCGCCAGGTTGAGATTATTCAGGTAGTCATCATGCTCAAGCCTCAACCCGGGGCGGAATTGCCAGGCGCCGAATTTGATGGTGTCCTGCAGATAAGCCGCCGAGTTGCGGTGGCGGGTGTCTATGCTGCCGGCCAATACGGTTTGTTCATCGAGCGGCATCTCCATGCCCGACATTATCAAGCGGATCTCCTGATTGACCTCCCTTGGGCGATAGAAATCATAGTCGGTCTGCTGGAAACTCAAGCCGGTTTCCAGGCTGTGACTGACATCGCCCCAATAGAGGCGTTTGAAGCTGACATCGGCCAGCAGTTGCAGATTTCGCTGCTTGAGACGACTGTCCCCATAGCCCCCCTTCTGGTAATCCAGCCCGGTATCGGCATCACTGATCACCAGCACGGTATCACTCTGGGAGTGACGCTCATCCTCAAAGCTGTCGTAGGCCGCCTTGAGGGACAAAGTTCCCAGGCTGAACTCCCGCTCCAGACTCAGGGTCGACCCCAGTGCCGAGTGGCTGTCTTCAAAGTCATTGTCTATGTTCTCGCCCATAAACAGGCCTTCACGGTAGGCCGAATAACGCCAGTCCCAGTCGATTCGGGTCAGGGGATCCGGCGTCCAGGCCAGATTCAACAACAGGTTGTCCGATCTGCGGCTCTGATCCTGAGAATCAACCGTACCTTCTGCATCCATGATCCGGCTCTGGCGAATGCTGGAGCGGCGTTGACCAAAGGCCAGCACCATGCCCAGCTCGTCGTTAATCCCCTGCTGCCACTGCCCCGAATAACTGTGTTTAACAAAATCGGGCTGATAGATGGCCTTGCCCCCGTCGGGCCTGGCCTGCTGCAAAAACTCGTTGATGTTGGGATCGACCTTCTGGCTGGTCCAACTGCTGCGGCTGGTACGGTAACGCAGCTGGCCGCCGTTGACGCCGTTGTAGCTTAGGGTATCGGCCACTACGGCACCGCCGGTAAAGCCCCCCAGGCTGGCCGGCACATTGTTGTCATAAACGGTGATCCCGGCCAGCATGGCGGCATCGAAAAAATAGGCCTGCTCTGAGCTCATCCCCGGCAAGACCCCGACACTGCCGTCAAACAGGCCTGAGCTGGGATCCAGATCGTTGTTGATATTGATGCCATCAATAAGAAACGCTGTCTGTTCAGACTCGGCGCCATAGATGGAGATCTTCGACGGTTTGATTTCACCGCCACTAAACCCTTCATCCAGACCCTCCAGGCGCACCGCAGGGTTGGATTTGACCAAGTCGCTCAAGTTGCCATCGGCCGAAGGGGTACGGCGGATCATCTGCTCATCCAGAGTGCTTTTGCCATCCAAACCGTTATCGGCTCTGTCTTTGACTGTCACAACCGCGCTGGTTTCGGGCGACTCATTCGAAGAGGGCGCTTGTTTATTTAGCGTTTCGGCGCCGGATGCGGCGCAAAAGAGTACGGCTGCCACAGCCAAAGCCACGGCAGAAGGTGCGGGGTATTGCATATAAAACCTGACCAATGAGAATGATTCTCATAATTGTTACAGGCAAAATATTTCCCGACAAGATAGCCAAAATTCAGCCAAGGTAATAAGAATGTTTTGTAAAAAGCGCCACAAGTTTAACTTTTGGTAACTTTTTGAGAAAGGAGCAAACAATCAGGCCCAGGCTAACCTTTAAAATCAATCAAAGGTGGGGTTGGGCAAAACCTATCACAGGTTAACCGCACCGTATTCCAGATGACTTTTTAACGAAAAAATCTTAAAAATTTACATTTGTGTCAGCACTGATGTGCTGTTTAGGCGGAAAAAAGCAAGAGGCGGCCACAGCAAAGCAACCGTCTGTTGCCTATGTCAGTTAAACGGAACCGGATGGGATCTCACCAAAATCACCGTTTTGGTAGTCACGAATGGCCTGCAGGATCTCCGCCTGGGTATTCATCACAAAAGGCCCCATCTGCACCACGGCCTCACCAATGGGGTTACCGGCCAGAATGAGCAGGCCCGCGCCCTTGAAACCGGCTTGCAGCTCGAGAGGATAACGACTGTCGAGCAGCAACATATTACCGGCGGCCAGTTGCTTTCCATCCGGCAGTTGCAATTCACCACTGTGCAGATAGAGCGCCAGTCGCCCCAGATGACTGAGATCCAACTCGGCTTGGGCATCAGGCGCCAGCGTCAAATCGGCAATCGCCGCATCGCCGGCCAACCCGGTCAAGGGAGCACTGGCTTCAATACCGGCGAAACGCCAGTCACCGGCCAGCAGTCTCAGGCTGGCGCCGTCAGTTTCAAGCTGTTGGTGTTCATCGGCAGCGCTATCCTGATACCTGGGCGGCCGCATCTTGTCCTTGGCCGGCATATTGAGCCAGATCTGAAAGCCATGCAGCCCCTCTTTGGCATCGGCCAGCGGCATTTCGGAGTGGACCACACCGCGGCCGGTACTCATCCACTGCACCTTGCCTTCGCGGATGGCGCGGACATTGCCCAGTTGATCCCTGTGCTCAAAGCCGCCCTTGCGGATATAAGTAAAAGTTTCCATACCGCGGTGGGGATGCGGCGGAAAACCGCCGAGATAATCGCGTTCATCGTCGGAGCGGATCTCATCCAGCATCAGATAGGGATCCAACGCCAGAGCCTGAAAATCGGCGACCCGGCTGATATTGACCCCATCGCCGTCAGAGGTGGGTTGCGCCGGCAGTATTTGCAATATTTTCATCATTGGGCTCCTTCACTTTGGAATAACCCCAGCTTACTGCCGACAAATAACAACAAAAAGCGCATTTATCCGCTATGAGTCTTCGACTTTATAGAAAGGTCACACCCACCAATAGCGCACCACATGGAAGAAAACCGGCGCGGCAAAACAGACAGAATCCATGCGATCCAGCATGCCGCCGTGGCCCTCTATCATATGGCCCCAATCCTTGACGCCGCGGTCACGCTTGATGGCCGACATCACCAGTCCCCCGGCAAAGCCGAGCAGG
Source organism: Shewanella sp. BJSY2023SW005 (assembly GCF_047314585.1). Taxonomy (NCBI): domain Bacteria; kingdom Pseudomonadati; phylum Pseudomonadota; class Gammaproteobacteria; order Alteromonadales; family Shewanellaceae; genus Shewanella; species Shewanella sp. BJSY2023SW005. The sequence goes on along the minus strand of NZ_JBKORJ010000023.1, from coordinate 95,164 downwards.
TTCACCAGTAAAGCTATGATTGCCGCCTGCCAGGGGGTGAATGGGGTGATCCAGAACAGCGAGGTACCCACCAGCGTCGCCAGCAATACCCCACCTACCAGGCCTTCCAGGGTCTTGGAGGGCGACAGCTTGGGTGCCACCTTGCGTCTGCCAAACAGCTTGCCACAGCAATACTGCAGCACGTCGGAGAGTTGCACCACCAAAATAAGCCAGGCGATCAGCAGCAAGTTACGCCCTTCATAGCCCTCTATCTTCAAGGTCATCAGCGCCGGCACCGACGAGACACAATAAACGGCTATCATCAGCCCCCACTGCACCTTGGCGGTACGCTCAAGGTAACGTGTAGTATCGCCGCCAAGTGCTGCCAGAATCGGCATCAGCAGGAACAGATACACGGGAATAAAGATACTGAACATGCCGTACCAATGGATGGCAATAAGCAGATACTGCACCGGCAAGGCAAAATAGAAGGCGGCGACCAGGGCAGGATAATCGCTGGCCCGGGTCGGTGTCAGGGTTAAAAACTCCCTGAGCGCATAGAAAGATACCAGGGCAAACAGCAATATCACCCCATAGAGCCCGAACAGGAAAGCTATGCCTATGGCCAACACCATCATCCACCAAGCATCGATTCTGGCATTGAGATTGGCAATAACGGCGTTATTGCCCTTACGCCAGGCCAGCAAACGACCTATCAGGGTCGCTACCACCAGCAGTAGGCCTATGCCGGCAAACAACCACAGAGTCTGGTTCATACTTCCTCCCGTGACATCGCCAATAGTGCCAAACGCAAACGCTCGAGAAAGGCCACCTTGGTTTCCTGCGGCTGCAGCTTGATAGGCGTGCCGAAACTCAAAGTGCAGAGCAGCGGCAACGGCAGATAACGCCCCTTGGGCATGGCGCGATTGAGGTTGGCAATCCACACGGGGATCAGTTCCAGATCCGGGCGCGAGTGCGCCAGATGATAGATTCCACTCTTGAACGGCAACAATGGCGCCTCGCTCAGATTACGGGTCCCTTCCGGGAAGAAGATCAGCGAGTCACCCTCTGCCAGCGCCTTTTCCACCGGCGCCAGGGGATTGCCCTCACCATGGCTCTCTCTTGGAATAAGCACGGCATTGAATACCCGCTGAATAATAAAGCGCCTCAGCGCCGTCTTTTGCCAATACTCGGCGCCGGCAACCGGACGTGTCTTGCGTCTCAGCAAGGCAGGCAGTGATGCCCACAGCAACACAAAGTCACCGTGACTGCTGTGATTGGCAAAGTAGAGCCGCTGATTGTGATTGGCGCGGCAACCAAGCCACAGGGCGCGGGCACCGGTGACCAACCTGGCCGCCGAGGTGATCCCAAAGGCAGTCAATCCCGCGAGCCAGCCGATTAGGGTATCCATAGATAAGGGTAAACTCCTCTTACAGGAAAAAGCGCCAGACGAGTAACAACACCAGCGCCGCGGCCTGCCCGGCAAAGCAAAGGAACAGACGCTTTAGCAGCGCCTGCGCCCCTTGGGCGCGCTGCAGCATACTGCGACCGGCCTGTTCTTCTTTAAGCCAGCCGAGCTGCTGCATGCTGTGATCCAGACGTTCGCAGGAATGCTCCCCTGCCAGGGCGGCAAACAGCTTGGCATCCAGCGCCACTCTGAGGCCAAAATACTGTCCGGCCAGTCCGAAAAGCACCATCAACAGGGCACTGAGCAGTTCCGGCCATCCCTGAAGCTTGCCGCCCCAGATAAGCAGCAAAGGTGCCAACATCAAAACCGCACTGAACCAGCGCAGCGGCGCGGCATTGCCCAATAAAGTGGCCACCAATTTTGCCAGATCCCGCTGCTGCGACTCAGGCATGTTGCACCTCTGGCGGGCAAAAACCTGACTTGAGCCGCTCCAGGTAAGCCAGAGTCTCTGGCTTGAAAACCACCTTGGGCCTAACGGCGGCAATCATCTTTGCGGCATCCAGGGCACTGCCGGCCCGACCGCTCAGCAGCAACCAGGCTGCCAATACCAAGGCGCTACGGCCATAACCCAAGGCGCAACATACCAGTAGAGTACCTGAGGTGCGCAAACACTCGAGCCGCCTGACCGCTTCCAGGCAGTCCTGTTCATCCGGCAAGCATAAATCCAGCATGGGCATGGGCTGATACCATTTGAGCTTGCCTTCGGTCATCCCCCGAGCGGGTGTCAGCAAGGCCTTGCCCGAATAGGGAAAGGGCAACTCGGCGCAGAGATCCAATATGGCATCATATTGCTGCGCTTCACTCATGGTGGGCATGCGCCCGAGCCAAACCCCGGGCAGCACCTCTTGCGCCGCCACCTGGCCACCGGTCCAGAAACGGATATTGAGCCAGGCAAACAAACGATAAGGTAACAACAGCCAGCGACTGGCGAAGCTGGGATGGCCCAGCTCACTCTTTTGAAAACCCGCGGCGGCAAACAGGAGATAATTGAGCGCCACCATGGCCAGTGCCAAGGCCAGCCAAAACAGCAGCATGCCAAGCAGACTCATGGGCCAGAGCATGGCCGCGAGCAGCAGCAAGACGGCGCCCACGCCATAAGCCGCTGCCAGCTTGAGCCTGCGGGGTTCTCTCGCCAAACTCAAGCGGCTGAACGAATTTCGTGGCCACAGCCAGAGGCAGAACAGACCGGCCGCCAGCCCTGTGGGCAGGTCGATAAAATGATGTTGCCAGGTCGTCAGCACAGACAGGCCAATCAAGGCAAACCAGCCGTGGAGCAGATAACGCCAGGCGCCCTTGGCCCGCTGACTGTATTCACTCCAGAGCACCACCAAGAGGGCGATGTGCAAAGAGGGCGCCTGATTGAAAGGCTTATCAAACCCCATCAGGAGATCGAACAAACCACCAAAAACGCCGTCGAGCGGCGGGCGCTCAAAACTGAATTTAAGTGGCCAGATGAGAAAACAGCCGATACACAGAAGCTGTACGCTCAGCAGCCTGAGCCCCAGTCTGTCTATCCCTTTGCGGCTGAGGGGGAGCAGAAACGCCAGGCCGTAGAGAAGATCTATCGACCAGTAAGGCACTATGGTCCAGGGCCAGAGCGGAATGGCATGCTCCCAGGAAAACACCAGACTGGGAACCTCACTTTGCTGCGAGGCATACCAATTGGCAAAACCATAGCTGGCAAAGAAAAACGGCGCCAACAAGGCCAGCCAAAGCAGGCCACGGCGAATGGTGCCGACCTCGCGTCGACGGGCGGGCAGCTCAGGCATCAGTCGGCCTTACGCGCCATGGACACGGTAAATATGCCCCACTCATCCACTCTTTGAGTCAACTTGTGAAAACCGTTGGCTTTGGTCAGTTGATCCATCTCCTGCTGACTGCGGCGACGCATCACCCAAGGCTGACCGTCTCTGTGGCTGGTCAGGGCCCGGCCGATGAATTCCAGCTGCGGATGCCAGGGCTGACCCGTGTAGATAAGCAGGCCTCCGGGCGCCAGCGCCGCGGCAATACCCGCCAGGGAGCGGGACACCATCTCATTGTCACCAAACAGCTCGTAGAGGCCGGAGACAATCGCCAGGGTAGGCTTGGGCTCGACCGCCGCCAGCGAATCAAAGTCGAAGGCATCGCCCTTTTCAAAGCGTACTATGTCACTGAGGCCAAGCTCATCAATGAGGGCGCGGCCGTCGCGGATATTGATATCACTGTAATCACGCAGCAGCACAGAATCGGGCTTGATATCGCTATTTGCCAGGCTCTCCAGCAGATAGCGGCCATGTCCGGCGGCCACATCCATCAAATGCAGCGGCTTTTCTTCCTTTCTCAGCGTCGACAGCGCCTGCGCCAGCAACTCTTCGATATGGCGTTTACGCTGGCGTATGCCGCGCCAGCCAATGGCATTGAGATATTGTTTGTCGACAAAGCGGCCAAACTCCCCCTTGCCGGAGGGTGTGTTGCGATAGACATAGTCCAAGGTACTGCCCGAATCGAAGCCGCGCTCGAAACCCAGGGCAATGCCCTCTGAGTATTTCTCCCCCAGCTTCATCACTGCGCGGGTGGCTTGCCAGTATTTGGCCTGCCAGGAAGCCTCGGGCAGAGGGGCGGCGAGCGATTCGCTCTCGGCGCAGCTCGGGCCAAATTTATCTTGCTGCAACAAATTCACTTCCGCCTGCGGCGAGGCGATATTGGCCCGCAGGAAGCGTCTGATCCTGGCTATCGGGTCGGCCCGGTCCAGCTCTCCCAGGGTGTCATGGTAAAAACCGGGCAGCAGGTGCAATTCTTTACGCTGGGAACCCAAACGCTCAAAAAACTGCTGCTGCGGCTTGCGCCGAACCACATAGTCGGCGCCCGAGATCAGTACCTGAGTCGGTACAGTAATCGCCTGGGCATTGGCCACCACCCTTTCAGCGGCATCATAAAGTCCCAACAACACATTGACCGAGATCGGTCTGGCGATCAGTGGATCTGTCTCAAAGCTGTATTGTCTGGCTGGGTCATGGGTCAACAGCTTGGCCTTAACATAGCTGTTGACGAAAAAGTTGCCCTTGAGGCTCCTCAGCAGCTTTAGCCCAGGGATAGCAAAAGGCACATAGAGTTTGACGCTGAAGGCCGGCGACGCCAGCACCAGCGCACGAATAGAAGGCGCATAGTCATGCACCCAGGTGCTGGCCAGCACGGCGCCGACACTTTGGGCCACCACACACAGCTGCTCTTGGCTGAAACCATGTTTGCCCTCTATGTGTTCCACAAAGGTCTGAATGTCGCGGACACTGGTACCGAAGGAGGGACTGTCGCCTCTGGCGCCCGGTGATTGCCCATGACCACGGGCATCCCAGGCGAAAAAAGCCTGCTCAGGCAGCGCCAGTTCATCCACCAGGTGCGCCATTCGGCCACCGTGTTCATGGCCACGGTGAAACAGCAACACGGCCCCGGGATCCTCTTGTTCATTGGTTTCCAGCGCCGGCCAGAAACGATAAAACAGCTGGAATCCATCATGGGTAGTAAAAAAGTGTTCCTCGGGTACCCTTGCGGCATTATCCATATATTTCATTCCTTTGATAAACAACTTAACTTGCGCTCTCGCCCTGCTTCAAACCGGATTTTACCCGGTTGAATATGGTCAGGCAGAGTAACAGGAGAACCAATGACAGGATCAAATTGAGCCAGAATGGCGTCAACCAACCCAAGGCGACGGCCAGCCCCAGAATACCGAAGACAAACGCGCGATCGCTCTTGCCCATGGGGCCATCATAGCGGCGCTCTGCCCCCACCATCAGGCCTAGCACCCCGGCATATTCACTGGCTATGGCCAGTAAGGTCAGGGCGATCACCAGTGCAGGTTCCACACCACCTAGCAAGGCAAAAGGCAGATAGAGTATCGCATCCGAAACAATATCGGCGAGCTCATTGAGATAGGCGCCGAGACGGGATTGCTGCCCAAACTCGCGGGCCAACATGCCATCTATGGCATTGAGCGCCATTCTTTTCAGCATCCAAATCGGGATGAGGGCAAAGAGCCAAGGATGAGGCCAGATAAGCAACAGGGTTCCCAGCAGTATAGAACCCAGCGCCGCCAATACCGTGACTTGATTGGCGCTGACGCCGCGCCGATACAGACGGGTAACCAGTGGCCTCAGTAGGCCCTGAAAGCGGGATTTCAACTGATAAACAGACAAACTCATTGGCTACAACATCCTAATCGAGAAAGGAAAGTTCTCACAGTCATCCTTGAGTATCGAGCAAATGACCAGAGTGCACTATGCCTGATTTTTAGTGTGCTTCAAAGTGCTTGAGGGAAAAAGCCGCGGCTGAATCACGCCTCAATTACAGTGCTGTCGGCAATGGGGAAAGAGCGCCGAAGCGCCCTTTCCTCTCAGTTACCAGTTGGCATCCAGAGTGAGCTTGGGCACCGCCAGCTCAGCACATTGGCTCGAAAGACGATAGAACACTGCTTCAGCGGCCGGGTAACCATAGGCAGCTACCTGGTTGGCGGCCTGGGCCTGATAGCGCACACCCCAGAGATCGAACCAGGGACGCATATCCAGTTGCAGCAACTTCGACAGGCTGAGCAGCATGAAGTCGTTGCCATCCAGGTTCGGGGCATCGATATAACTGCTCATGCCCAATGCATCCCTCATCTCGCCCCAGCGAGCAGCGTCGGCAATCGCATGGCTGAACAGACGCTCATGCAGATAGAGCAAGGTGAAAATCTGCCAGCCGTTGTCCAAACCTGCATGCTCTTCGGCCAATGCCGCCAGCTGCAGATAGAAATCCAGTCTGGGCCCGGCGTTGTCATAGGTGCCGGTCTGACTCCAGAGCTTGTCGTAGACAGAGGTCACAGGATCGCTGCTGCTTTGCGCCTGTTTCAGCCACTCGAAAGTGGTTTGAGGCGACTGGCGATCGCAGCTGGCGATCCGCTCACCACTATCTTTAAAGCGTTGCCAGCCCTTGTACAGAGGGAAAATATTATTGGAGACTTCACCGGAGCGGCCACCATAGATTTTCAGCCGGTTACGCTGCAGATTGTGACCTATCTCGTGACTCTCGCCCCAGCCGAAGGGGCTCAATACCCAGGCTTGATCATAGGGGTTACCCGAGCAGCCGCCACCGCAGTGTGCCGCCTCATCGACATTGATGTGCTGCACCTTGGGTTTGGCATGGATCTGTTCATTTTGGCAATCCCACCCCAGCAGGGCGCAGCGGGCGGCCACGCTGGGAGCCAGCGCCAGTCCTTCGCCACTGAAGCCGGCCAGATCATAGGTCCCCTTGATCATATAGCGCCAAACATCATTCAGGGCCTGCTCCACATCGCCGCGGTAAGGCTCGGCATAAATGAACTGTTTCATCATATGCTTGCGGGAGTTAATTTCGACAAAGTCGGTGCGCAGCCCGGCCCAGCTCAGCGGGCTGGTTTCAAGCGCCGTAAAATAGCCACTCGCTTGGTGGAAATCCTTGAGGTAGGGATAGGCCAGTACATTTTGTGCTTCAACACTCACCACGCCCTCACCGGCCGGCAGTTGCAGCATCAAAGTCCCACCATAAGGGCTGCTCAGGGTCAGAGGTTGCCCGGGTTTCAGGGTCAACTCGACCGAGCGCAAAAATTTGGGGCGCTGGTATCCCTGGTTATTGAATTCCCGGGTTGAGCCGGTTCTCTGGGTATTGATAAAGGCCTTGACCGTCAGCGGCAGTGTGTCTTTACGCTCGAGACGCACACTCTGGCCGGGCAACAAGTAAAAACCGCTGCCGCGATAACCACTCTCTTTGCCCAGTGCCATTTCCAGGCTGACGTTCTCAAGAGTCAGCGTTTGCGGCAAAGGATCGCTGAAATTGCCCAAATCCGGCTGCGCTGGATTATTCCCCCTCAAATACAGCGCCAAATGGTCGGCCAGGTAGGCCGCCAGAAAACGCCCTTGCGGCGTGGTGTCCTTATCCATGGGATATGCTATGTCGGCACGGTAAAGATCGCCAAGCAACACAAAGAGTTTCAGCAGCCTGCGCCCCTCGTTGCCGAACAACACCTGACCACGACTATCCAGTTGATTGAGTGAGTTTTTAAGCGCTCTGGCACCGGCAAGGAACTCAGACTCAAAGCCGTTGACCTTGTCACAGCTCACTTTACCCACATAGGTTTCACAGCCGGACCAGTCAAAGTTGAAGTCATCATCAATAAGGTGCTGTGTCAGGCGCTGCTCACCGCCAAGCAGCGGGAAAGCGGCCGCCATGGCCGTGGCCGAGGACCAATCGGCAGCGGCGTTGGCCCAAAAGTTACCGCCATAGGGCAAACTGACCCCCATGGTTCCGGCAATGGCGTCGGCCACAGCATTGGTCGCTTCATACCAGTTGTGCTGATAATAGAGTGCCTTGCCCGATGCCAGCGCCCGGGAATAGACGCCGGCTATCTGCCCGGCATCGGTATCGGCCGCGCGCCAGCCACTGATTAACAACTGGGCATCGGTGATACAGGCTTCCAAAGTAGCAACCTGATTACAACTCTTGATGGTCCAATTGGGAAACCGCCCTTGCAACCAACTGCGACTGGCACTCTCCTGGCCACCAAGAAAGCTCAAGGACACGGTCAATGGTTGCTGCAGTTCTGCCGCTTGCGCTCTGTTCAGCAACCAAGCCAGCAGATTGTCATTGGCTGGCTCCATGGCGGTGAGTTCACCGGCATGGAAACGGGCAAACAGATGGGTACCAAAGGCCGCAAAGCGCCCGGTATGCTGCTCGCCGGCGACGGCCAATACCTGACCCGTGTTGGCACGCAGCAGAGGTATGGCCATTTCCGGCTCGATGATATTGAACAATTGAGTTCGGTTGCCTGGTGCATAGGCCAGCGCCGTATCGGCAAATACCCTTTGCCGCAGGGCTTGCTCATTCGAGCGCAGCTGCGTTATCTGCGCAGCAATCGCCTCAAGCAGAGTATCCGGGTCCAGCCCCCTTGCATCACCGCTTGCCAGCGCCCGCTCCAGAGGGCTTTGACCGTCCACGCCAAAAACTGCCAACTTGAGGCTGACGCTGCCACCACGGCCATCACTAACCTGCAATAGCCCTTGATCGCTGCCCTTGGCATCTTTATCTGCTTTGTAGCTCAGCATATCACCATCGAGACTGAACTGCCCCAGCTTGCCCTGCTCGGCAATGATGGCCTGCAAGGGATCGCCATCGGGATCTGACACATAACCTTGCCAGTTGACCGCAATACTCTGCAGCGAGCTGTCATAAGCCAGCTGAATATCGTCACCCTTAGGCGCTTGGTTGACGCCGGCAGGCGGCTGCAGATTATCGTCGCTTGACCCGGCACCACTTTCATCATCACCACCGCCGCAAGCGCCAAGCAGTAAACTACCCAGTAATATCGAGTGCAGCAACAGGGGCTTTTTTCTTGCCATCACAGATGTTTCCCATTTGTTATTTTGGGTTAATTCTAAAGTCTGATATGGAAAGATAAAACCTTTATAATCAAGTTTTTAAATAATACACAATACGTAAATTTTATGACTCCAAGGCAGTTTTTTGACACTCGTTCAAGCACTGCTGCGCCAGCAAAGGATTAACCATAATTAATTCAGCATTCCGCCCAAGTTATGCTGCAATAGGCCCAAGTTAAACCCACTTTGAGGCCCTTGGTTCACCACTATGGAACTTTTGCTCGACCCACACATATGGATCGGACTCTTTACTCTTATCATCCTCGAGATAGTTCTCGGCATAGACAACCTGGTATTTATTGCCATTCTGGTCAAAAAACTCCCTCAACATCAAAGAGACAAAGCCCGGGTCATAGGCCTGTCGCTGGCCCTGTTGATGCGCCTTGGCCTGTTGGCCGTGGTGTCCTGGCTGGTCACCCTCAACCAACCTCTGTTCAGCCTTGCCAATTTCAGTTTTTCCGGACGGGATCTGATCCTGATATCCGGTGGTCTGTTCCTGCTGTTCAAGGCCACCAGTGAACTGCATGAACGGCTGGAGTCCAAAGAGCCGGAAATTGGCCAGAAAGTCGCCTACGCAAGTTTTGGCATAGTTGTTACCCAAATACTGGTGCTGGATGCGGTATTCTCCATCGACTCCATTATTACCGCGGTCGGCATGGTGGATGAACTCTGGGTGATGATGACAGCAGTAGTGGTGGCCATGACAGTGATGTTACTGGCCTCCAAACCGCTGACCCGCTTTGTCAACGCGCACCCAACCGTGGTGGTGCTCTGTCTCAGTTTCCTGCTGATGATAGGTTTCAGCCTGGTAGCCGAAGGCTTTGGTTTCCATATTCCCAAAGGTTATCTATATGCCGCCATAGGTTTCTCCATCATGATCGAGTTCTTCAACCAGTTGGGGCAACGCAGGTTCGAACAACGTGAGGCCCGTAAACCCTTGAGGGACAGGACGGCCAACGCCATCTTCAAGCTGATGGGCGGCAAGAAACAGTTTGAGGAAATTGAAGAAGATGAAGAGGTGCCCGAAACTGAGCGCGCCTTGAGCAAGTGCTTTGCCGAAGATGAACGCAACATGGTCGGCGAGGTGCTGACTCTGGCCGAGCGCAGCATCAAGAGCATTATGACGCCGCGGGCCGAAATAAGCTGGATTAACCTCAGCCACAGCCCCGAGCAGATAAAACAGCAATTGCATGGCGACAGTTTCAGCCAGTATCCCCTGTGTGACGGCGACATAGACAAGGTCGTGGCACTGGTCAGTGCCAAGGAGTTGCTGGCAGCCATAGAACAACAACAGCCGCTGCAGAGTCTGCGCCCCGGCCACAAGCCGGTAATAGTGCCGAAAAGCATTAGCGTATTCCGTTTGTTGGAAGAGCTGAAACGCGCCAAGGCCGACATGGCACTGGTGACAGACGAATTCGGTGCCCTATTGGGACTGGTCACCGGCCACGACATTCTCGAAGCCATAGTCGGCGAACTGCCCCAGGAAGACGAGGTCGAAGAGATCCGCATCAATGGCGATGGTTGGTGCGCTCGCGGCAGCATAAATCTGCATCAGTTGGAGAAGCTACTGGGCTGCGACGAACTCGAGAGCCATAATCACGAGTACGTCACCCTGGCGGGCATGCTGCTGGCACGCTTTGGCCGGATCCCGGAAGCAGGTAGCGTACTGACTCTGATGCCCTGGCGCTTTGAGGTAACGGCGATGAATCAGCATCAGATAGCCGAAGTCAAAATAAGCCGTCTTGATCAGCAAACTGACAACAGCCCAGCCAGCGACGGCCCCTATCAAACGCTGGCAGAAAACTGATCAACAAGCGCCGATAGCAGCCAGCATTGCTTGGCTATCGGCGCAGCTTTTGCTTTACCCGGATTTCATTTCAACCATCATCCTACTGAAGTTTCAGCTTCTTTCTCTTGATTAACGTCTTTCTTTACTCACTTCTTTTTCGAAGCACTTTCAAGGCAACTCACAATGAACTCCTCACCTTGGATTTCAACCAGGGTTAGCTTCAGGCTCGGCCATGATGTAGCTTTTTTGACCACTCCACCTCTATCAGACAATTCCCAAATCCGGGTAGTTAGTAGCGAATAATTAGACAAACCCCGGCAGCGAACGCGATAATCTCTCCAAAATATGACTTTTATCAGACATTTTCGGTTCAAAGAGCACTAAGAGTATGAAGAAACGCTTCTGCCCCCCCTTGATCGCAATCTTTATGGTTCTGGCGAGCCCGACCTTGTTGGCGGCCAATGCAGAGCAATTCTCCCGCTTGCTTAAAGGGGCCGAAAGCCAACTCTATTCCCTGCCGCAACGGGCACAGGCGCAGCTGTACGAGATGGAAGGCGATCAGCTCAAGGACCTGCCCAAGCCCTTAGTGACCCGTTTTTATCTGACCAAGGCGACAGTGTCTCTGCTGCTGCATGAGGTCCCCGCCGCCGAGCAAGCCGCCAAAGAGGGCCTTAAGCTGGCGGATGCCGGAACCAGCGAACATACCCTGCTGGAGCTGAGACTGGTACAGGTAATGCTGCAAACCGGCAAGGTCAAACAGGCCATCAGCGAACTGCAAAAAATAATAGATCGCAACCAGAACTCTGCCGATAAGGCGGTTCAGGCCGAAGCCCTGCTACTGAAGAGCAAAGCATTTGAGCAGCAAGGTAAACTGGATGCATCCTACGCCAGCCTGATGCTGTCATTGGACGCTGCCGATCAGAGCCAGGACAAGGAGTTGCTTGAACGGATCTCCTTTGGTATGGGCCACCTCCTGGTGCGCCTCAACGGCTTTGAGCGCTCTGAAAAACTGCTCAAGAAGGCGTTTAATTTCTTCAAGGACAGAAGGATGTCCTACAACCAGATGCTGGTGCAATTGGATCTGGCGCAGTTGGCTGAACGTCAAGGCAAGGCTGAAGTCGCCGTTGACAGATATCAAGCGGCGCTGGAGCTGGCCAGAGTGCTGGGTTACGGCCTGTATCGCTTTCGCATCAATGTGGAATTGGCGCTGAAGTACCGGGAGCTGGAAGATGTGTCATCCATGTCCAGGCACCTGCAACTGGCCGACAACCTGCAGTATCGCGAGACTTCAACCCTCTACACCAGTCGCTTTCAACTGCTCAAGGCCCAGGACTTGCTCAATAAGCATCAGTATGCCGAGATGGCTGTCTATGTCGACCCTCTGCTTATCGGCTTTGCCAAGGAAAAAACCTTGTTGCGCTCTCAGATAGAGCTGTTAAAGGTCAGCGCCGAAGGCTTTGCCGGGTTAGGCAATTTCAAGCGCGCCTACGAGGTGCTGGAGCAGTATCAGCAGCGCTTCGCCGCATACAGCTCCAAAGAGTTGGTCAGTAACCTGGATCGCCAACAGTTGCTGTTTAACTTAGAGCGCCTCGAGTTTGAGAACCAGGATCTCAACTGGAACAACGTACTGCAAAAGCTGGAGCTGGAAACCAACCGCACTACCCTGAATCAGCTCAATATCATCAGCAGCATAATCCTGTTGCTGCTGTTGCTGGCCACCGCTGTTATTCTCTGGCTCAATCGCTCACGCTTGAAGTGGGGCCTGCTGGCCAAGACTGACAGCCTCACTGGCCTCTATAACCGTCGCTATCTGGCTGGCTGGTTGCTGTACCATCAAGCCACAGAGGAGCAAAACCTGGAAGCGCAGCCCAAGTGGCGCATGTGGCTTGACCGGCTGAAAGAAGTGTTACTGCCGACCAAGGCCCAGAGCAGCCATGGCCCGTTGGCACTGATTACTCTCGACATTGACCATTTTAAAAAGGTCAATGACACCCATGGTCACAATAACGGCGACAGAGTGTTGACCGAACTGGCCAAGGTCATGAAAACCTCGCTGCGGGAAGATGATCTGCTGGCTCGGGTTGGCGGTGAAGAGTTTATGTTATTGCTGCCCAATACCGGCTTGAATGACGCTGTGGCTGTCGCCGAAACCCTGAGGCAGAGTGTGGCCGAACACATATTCACCCTGGAAAGTGGTGAGCCGCTTAGGCTCACCGTCAGTCAGGGGGTAGCTTTGGACGCCGACGGCAGCCAGAGCTTCAGCCAACTCACTGATACTGCGGATAAACTCCTGTATCAGGCTAAGCAGCTGGGGCGTAACCGGGTCGAAAGCAGGCTGGCGCCGGGCTCAGAAGCCGCCGCAGTTTGAATTCAGGCGTTTGTCTGTGAGCCGCTATTCCAGCTGCCATCGCGGCGCGCCTGATACTCGCTGACCATAGCCTCGACAGCCGCCTCATCGAAGGGGCGCAAGCCGCTGAGTACCAAGGTCTTGCGCCCGGTCCCCACCTGCTTGTCATCGCTGATAAGCGCGAAATCCAGCGTCACATCACCGCGCTTGCCATCGACTTTGAGACTGCTGTTAACCAGTTCCAGTTTAACCTGCTCAAACTCCAGGGTGTCCAGCTCAAAGCCCATACTTTCATAGATAACCAATGGCCGCGCCGGATTGATGGTTACCTGATGCTCACGCATCAAAGGCACCAAAACATGGATAAAGTTGAGGCCGGAAAAAGCCACATAACTACGGATAAAGGACTCCAACTGCCGTTCGCAGTGGCGCATTTCACCATCGCGATGGACATTCAGGTAGCGTTTGCCGCGCTCATCTTCTATCGCCAGCTCGGCCCCCTGGTCACTGGGAAAATGCAGACATACGCCGTCTCCTACCATGCCTTCAAACTTGAACTGCATCCGGCGGCTGAGGCCATAATCGTTCAACACCAGGGCAAAAAGGAGATCGCCGGGAACACAAAAACGTTTGGCATCCTCATCATGGATGGGATTGAAATCCCCTGCTACACCCTTGGCAAAATCACTGGCCTGTTTGCGGCCTATGGTTATTTGGTTATTTTCTCTTTTAAAATAATCAACTAGAAACATCTTGTTTGAACACTCACAAAGCCAAGGCTAACCGGAATAAAAAGGCCGATCAGTTTAACCGCCTTTTGACAAATAACTCACCCGATCTGTTGGCCCAGGTCTCCGGCCAAGGTTGAAAGTTCAAAAATTCAGCAATCGCACTTCAGCGGGTTTATCCGGGAATGGCGTCAGGCTCTCCCCTTGCGACTAAAACATAGTCTTAATACTTTAATAAAAAGATCAAAAACTTACATTGTAAGCATCCGTTTTCAGACAAAACATTAACAATAACAAGTAAGTTTACAGATACTGACATTTGTTAATTTTTATCACATTAATAAATGCAAATCGTTTGCATTTATTAAATCAATTGCTAGAATTCGCCCGATTTCAACAACAGTAACATCACAACGGGAAGCAAGATGATCAAGAAAACTCTCATTGCCAGTGCGCTACTGACAGCCCTGTGCGGCCCGCAGGCATTCGCCTCGGACGAGACTCAGGAGCTGCGCAAAATCATCGAACAGCAGCAAAAGGTCCTCAAGGATCTGGAGCGCCGTCTGGCAGAAACCGAAAAGCGTCAGCAACAAACTGCCGAGCGGGTTGAACAGACCGCCGAGGTGGTAGATGCCACGCCGCAAAAAACCGCCACCACTATCGGCGGCTATGGTGAGCTGCACTACAACAACATAGACAACAAGCTGGGCGAGGATAAGAAAGAGTTCGACTTCCACCGTTTCGTGCTCTTCTTCGGCCATGAGTTTACCGAAAACACCCGTTTCTTCTCCGAGCTGGAAGTGGAACACTCCATCTCAGGCGATGGCCAAAATGGCGAAGTCGAGCTGGAGCAGGCCTACATAGAGCACGACTTCAACCAAGCCCTGACTGCCAAGGCGGGTCTGTTCCTGATGCCGGTTGGCATCATCAATGAAACCCACGAGCCACCGGCATTTTATGGTGTCGAGCGCAACCCGGTTGAGAAAGACATACTCCCGGCTACCTGGTGGGAAGCGGGTCTGGCAATGAATATCCAGGCGGCTCCCGGACTGGCCTTCGATGCGGCCGTGACCTCGGGCCTGAATGTACCTACCACAGGAAAAAATGCCTATAAGCCAAGAAGCGGTCGCCAAAAGGTTTCCGAGGCCAAGGCTGACGATCTGGCCTATACCGGCCGGGTGAAATACACAGCCGTTCCCGGTCTGGAGCTGGCCGCCACGGTGCAGTACCAATCGGATCTGACTCAAGGCGAAGCCACTGTAGACACAGCCTCGGCTCTGATGTGGTCGGCGCACGCCATCTACCACATAGAAAACTTCAGCATCAGAGCCCTCTATGCCGAGTGGGACATAGATGGATTTGAAGCCGAAGCCCTGGGCCGCGACAAACAAAATGGCTGGTATATAGAGCCGTCCTACCGCTTTAACGAGCAGTTCGGCATCTTCGCCCGCTACAACGAATGGGACAACAATGCCGGTGACAATCAAGACACCAAAGAAACTCAAACCAATGTGGGTATCAACTACTGGTTGCACGAGAATGTGGTGTTCAAGGCCGACTACGAAAAACGTGGCGGAAAGTCTGACTCAGATGGTTTCAATCTGGGTGTAGGTTATCAGTTCTGATGATCTTTGGGTGCCCTCTGGGGCGCCCTCATTGAGGCACTTATGAAGACCCTTATTGCACTACTCTCACTGTTTTTGCTGCCACTCACTCAAACCCAGGCGGCGCAAAGCGTTTATCAAAGCCCGGCGGACTTTGTCACCCAGGCCTTGGGAGACCAAAGTAAAAGTCAAGCAAAAGCCAAAGTCTTTTGGTTCAACGCCGAGCAACGCCAGGTCATAGAAGAGATACTGGCCCACGATTTTCGGCCGCTGCGTACCCGCTATTGGCAGCAGGGAGACGACACAGTCTGGATCCTGGAGGAAATTGGCAAAGAAGCGCCAATCACGGTTGGCATTCAGGTGCGCCATGGGCAGATTTATCGCACCAAGGTGCTTATCTACCGCGAGAGCCGCGGCGATGAGGTCAGGCACGACTTCTTTACCGACCAATTTAAATCGGCGACACTCACAAAAGATAAACAGCTGGACAAACATATAGATGGTATTACCGGAGCGACACTTTCCGTCAGAGCCCTGACCAAACTGGCCCGCATCGCCCTCTATCTTGACCGGCAACTCAGCCTGCAACACGGTCTGCAACAACACAGCGAGCCCAGATGACACGTAAACATCCGGACTTTCGAGTCCGTCTCTTGCGCACCCTGCGCCCCTGGCACAGACGTATTGGCATCATCAGCAGTGTGCTTGTGTTGCTGCTGACACTGACCGGCCTGGCCTTGAATCACAGCCGTGAGCTGAGTCTATCCCAAGGCGTGCACTGGCAATGGTTGCAAGACTATTACGGCATTGGCGCCCCGGAAGATGTCAAAGTATGGCAAGCCCAGCCGCTGGTGGGCAGCAGTCAGGGGCAGGCCTGGATAGCCGGCACGCCGCTAGCCGAGCAAACAGATGAAATACTGGCCATGGCCCCCTTTGAAGACAAGTGGCTGCTGCTGACCCGAAACAGTTTGACGATTTTGAGCCAGGATTTTGCTGTGCTGGAAACCCAAACCGAGCTGACAGGTTTGCCGCCGCAGATAAACGCCATGGCGGTCGAGCCCGGCAGTGTCTGGCTGAAAACACCCCGGGGCCAGTATCGCAGCGACAGCGAACTGTTGGACTGGCAAGCGGCCACCAGCCTGGTCGCCCTCCCCTGGATAAAACCACTCGAAGGGGCAAAGATACAAACGCAGCAGTTGATCGGAGATATTCGCGCCAGTCGCCTGTCCTGGCACAGGGTTCTTCAGGATCTGCACAGCGGCCGAATCTTCGGCGCTGCCGGCAGTTATCTGATGGATCTGGCGGCGATCGCCTTATTATTGCTGGCCGTGACTGGACTGATTATATATTTAAAACAGAAGCGCTAAGATCAAGCCAGCGATGATGCCTGCCCGGGCTCGTGTGAGCTCCCGGCCAGACTATCGGGCGCGAGCAACTGCAGACTGGCAAACTCACGGTACAGCGGGCTGGTTTGCATCAACTCGCTGTGGCTGCCACTGGCCAATAATCGCCCCCGCTCCAGCACCAGAATACGGTCGGCATTGAGCACTGTCGCCAACCTGTGGGCTATGATGAGCGTGGTTCGTCCCGCCATCAACTCATCCAAAGCCTGCTTGACCTTGACTTCACTGACCGCATCCAGGGCACTGGTGGCTTCATCGAGCAGCAGTAAAGGCCTGCGGGCCAAGATGGCGCGGGCAATGGCAATTCGCTGCTTTTGACCTCCGGAAAGGCGCACGCCACGCTCACCTAAATAGGTATCATACCCCTGGGCAAACTCACTGATAAATTCATGAGCTCTGGCGCCCTTACAGGCGGCAACCACCTCTTCCAGGCTGGCCTCCGGGCGGCCATAACGCACATTTTCCAGCACACTGGTGGCGAAGATCACCGACTCCTGGGGCACCAGGGCAAACTGTGCCCTCAGGCTCGCCAATGATACAGAAGCGATATCGACGCCGTCGAGCAGAATGCGGCCGAAACTCGGCTGATAGAAACGCTGCAGCAGCTGAAACAACGTACTCTTGCCGGCGCCGCTGGGCCCAACCAGAGCCACCCGTTCACCGGGTTGAATATGGATATTGAGATCCTCAAGCACTGCTGCGCCCTCATCATAGGCAAAACTCAGCTGCTCTATCCTGAGTTCTCCCTTGAGCGGACTGGGCAGCGCCAGCGGCTTGGCCGGCTCGGCAATATTTGCCTTGGACTCGGCCAGCTCCATCAAGCGTTCACTGGCACCGGCAGCCCGCTGAATATCCCCTATCACTTCGCTTATGGTGGCCACGGCGCCGGCCACCATCATGGCGTAAAACATGAATGCCGACAGCTCACCGGCGCTGACTACACCGGCCATTACGTCTCTGGCCCCCACCCAGGTCACAGCCACTATGGCACCGATAGTCAGCAACATGACAGAGGAGATCAACGCCGAGCGATAGCGGATGCGGCCACTGGCAGCACGCATCACCGCCGCCAGGTAGCCGTCAAAATTGTCGCGATCGCGAGCCTCGTGACCATAGGATTGTACCGTGTGGATCTCATGCAAGGTTTCATCCACATAGGCACCGAGATCGGCGACACTGTCCTGACTGGTGCGCGCAAGCTTGCGTACCCGCCGCCCGAGCAAACCTACAGGCACCAACACCAGCGGTACGGCCAGCAGCACCAAGGCCGTGAGCTTGATGCTGGTAAAAGCCATCATCACCAAGCCACCTATAGTGGTCACTGAAGATCGCAGTGCCATCGACAGGCTAGAACCGATAACTGTCTGCAACAGAGTGCTGTCGGCGGTAAAACGGGAGATGATTTCCCCGGTGCGCAAGCGGGCGAAAAACACCGGGCTTTGTTCCAGTAACCTGTGATACACCAAGCGGCGAATATCGTTGCTGACTTTCTCACCGAGCCAGGTCATCAGATAAAAGCGGCAGAACACGGCCACGGCACTGACCAGCGTAATCCCCAGAATAAACAACACAATTTCGTTGAGGCGGCCCGAGTTGTCGGCCATAAAGCCCTCATCCACTATCAAGCGAACCCCTTGCCCCAGGGCCAGCCAGGCCAGAGACCCCAGCAGCAGAAACAGCAGCGCCAGGGCGACCCGTAGACGATAAGGTTTAAGAAAGCTCAGGATCCAGGGCAGGATCCGAGCCGAAGCGATTTGAGGAGCAGACAAGCGAAAATCCAGACAGTGACTATTAATCAGGATTGTGGCGCCAAAGCGCCGATGAGTCCAGCTCAGGCAGGCACGGCCTTGGGCGTTCCATGGTGGCCATCACGCATCCAGTTGACATCCAACAACTCGGTACCACTGAGACTGAACGCCTGGCCAAAGCCTTTGACATAGAGACCGCGCTCGGGCACCAGCTTAAACAGGTTAAAATCGGTCAATGTCGCCAGGTTATCTATCATCTCACCGAAGCGTCCGGACAGCACCTGTACCCCTTTGGCAAAGCCCTGGCTGTCTCTTGCTATCAGTTCGGCGGCGGCATCAAAGGTCAGGCGGCGGCGGGCAAACACACTGCGCGCCTCGGCTTCGTCTTCCACCAGCATCACAGATACCCGCGGTGACTGTTTGAGGTTAATACCGTGACGCGCCAGATCGCTTACCAGAATATAGAAGCCATCATCGGCCAGCGCGAACGGCGCATAACTGGCGTTGGGGATCCCGTTGGCATCCTGGGTCGCCAACTGCAAGGTGGTACGCCCCTGTTTGAAATCTTCGATTTCCGGCAGCAGTTTTTCCTGCAGGCGTTGGTTTTCACTGGTCATATTTCCCCCTTTTTGGCAGCCACTTCACCACGGTGACGCCAGTCGGCAAACAGTGCCAACTGTGGCGGCAGCAGCTTGCGTTGTTGATCCCGGCCCAGATAGACCTTAAAAACGATGGCGCCATCAGGGCCAAAGAAGTTAATCGAATGGCTTTCAGTGCCCCGAAATGGACGACTGATCAAGGCGATGGCACTGAAATTCTCCAATTTCAGATGGCCATGCAGGCCATCTCCCTTGCTGTAGAGGTTAAAGTAGCCATGAGCCGTCTTTCCCTTGGGGAAATCACCTTTGAATTCAAATATCTGCCCGGCAACTGTGACTATGGTGGTCAATTTGCCCCACTCAGGCAGTGCCTGCAGCAGGGCTTCCAGCCATTCCGGCGGCAAGAATTGCTGCTGCTCGGCCGGTAATGCCTGCACCACCTCAAGCTCAGAAATCCCCAGATTGGCGGCGGCATCGGCTGGCAACCACTCGGGGTGTTCCAGCATGGCGGCAGCTATCTGCAGGCGGCCAGCGGCCGCCCTTGTTGTATCGCTTATCTGCATCTGTTGCTCCATCAGAAACGGTAACGGGCCGAGAGCTTGAAGTTGCGCCCTTGATCCATCAGGGTTTGCCAGGCTTGGATGTATTCTTCATCGCCAATGTTTTCAATGGCAAAGTCGACCCGCAGCCCTTCGAAGGTTCCCATGGCAGGCTCCCAGGCCAGATACACATCCCATAGTGTGTAGTCCTGGTAGCGGTTAACCGGGTTATCCTCGGGCACCCTGTCTTGACTGGCGTTATAGCTGACCCGGGTTCCCAGCTTCATATCGCCCGCCATGATCCCCTGCGACAAGTCGAGCACCAGCTTGTTGGCCGGAATATTGGCCAGATAGCCCCCATCATGTCTGTCTTTGCCTTCAGTCTGGCCGTAGCTGAGCGATAAGCGGGTCTGATTGATGCGATACTTTCCTGTCAGCTCGAAGCCGGTCAGTCTGGCCTTGTCGACGTTATCCCAGCGGGTGTTCTGCTCGAGCCCGGGGATGCCGTGCAGTGGATTGGTCACCCGCTGCTCGATAAAGTCGTCGACATCGTTTCTGAATACACTCAGGCTCAGCGCCAGTTCATCGTTGCCCGCCAGCTCGGCAAAGCGCATATCGGCCTTCAGTTCCTTGTTCTTGGCCTTTTCAGCCTTGAGGTTTTCATTGACCTCAAAGGTATTGCACAGGCCGTTGGGCAAGAAATTGGGGATGGGAGGAATACAGTAGTGAGTGCCACTGGAGTACATCTCCTCCACTGATGGCGCGCGGAAGGCTTCATCGTAACGGGCGCTGAGTGTCAGCCATGGCGCTGTCTTCCACACCAGTGCCAACGAGGGAGACAAGGCATCGTCATCACTGGAATGGCCCAGGTTATTGCTTTCGTTTTCAAAGCTGTCGTAACGCAGCGCCGGATCCAATGACCAGTTTTCCCCCAGAGCGATATTGGCGGCCACGAAAGCGCCCCACACCCGAGACTCACCATCTATGTTGCCGGGACGCTGACCGCTCTGGCCGCTGTCATCACGGAAGGTTTCTATCTGGTCGCGGTAGCCGTCCAGACCATAGGTTAATTTGAGCCCCTGCCATTGACTGCGATTGGCAATACTAAACCCCAGGGTTTCATATTCTGTGGTGTCGAACTGGCCCTTGGTCAGGCGATTCTCATCATAATCTGTCTTGTTCCAGTAGAACTTGGCATCCAGATCCAGCAGGGCGTTGCTGCTTGGTGCCAGGCTGTAGTCCAGGGTCAGGTTGGAATCTTTGCTGTCACGGCGCACCAGAGGCACACTGTTGCTGACATCTGTGGCCGGGTTGCTGGGCACGGCTTCGGAGATCTCGTTGATCCTGCCGGAAAGTTGCAGCCTTTGCGCTTCATCCAACTGCCAACCGAACTTGGCCAAGCCACTGCGACTGCGGCTGGCACTGTTTTCCAGGGTATTGTCATTACCTGCCTTGATGTTGTCGCCGTCGCTGTAGCTGCCGTTCAACAACCAGTCGATACTGCCCTTGGCGCCATAAATGGCACCACTGCTCTTGCTGCGCTGGCCATTGGTTTCATAGCCCTGCTTTAGATAACCACCAAAGCTCTGGCCTTCGTCGAGCATCTCCCTGGCCGACTTGGTGTTTTGTGATACCACACCGCCTATGGCGCCACTGCCCCAAAGGCTGGAAGCCGGGCCGCGTACCACCTCAACAGAACTGAGCAGCTCAGGGTCCATAAAGAAGGTACCTCTGTGGCCGGCGCTGGTGTTTTGCCTGGCGCCATCTATGGTCTGCAATACCCTCTGGCCACTGAGACCACGAATTTCCACCTGCTGGGCAGACGCCCTGGGGCCATTGGCGATATTGATGTTGGCTTCAGTCTTGAGCACTTCGGCCACCGAGTCGCCCTGCTTCTCGGCCAACTGCTCTTCGCCGACAACCGCAGCACTGCGGCTGGACTCAGAGACTTTCTCCTGAATGCGGGTAGCACTTACCAGCACCTCATCAAATTCTGCTGTTTTCACCTGCTCGGCAACAGCGGCCAGACTCAGGAAGGGGGTTCCCAATGCCAGAGTAATAGCCATAACCAGCGGCTTTCTATTCATCATCTTGATCCTCAAACAGATTATCAGGCTGTATCTCCAGCCTTTCTCATGGGAGTGGTGTTTCTGAAAAACAAGTTGAGACAGAGGGCCGCAGGCCCGGGATAACACCACTTAAGCTGGCACTCTAGCTTAGCTTTAGAAAAGGATCAAATAATAATTATTATCATTTGCGATCTTATTTCTACTAGTATATCTTAACCCAAAGGAAGGGTAAGTTCCGGGAGTGGTGCCGTCTGTAGCGGCAGAATAGCGGCGCTATCCAAACGGTAAAGGCTGGCCGGACAGTAAAGGCAGGAACCATGGAATGGTGGCGGCTCAGGGACAGAGCCGACCCAAGACAGAACAGCATTGAGCCTTACGGGTCCTTGCTTAGTTGAATTTGAACATTCACCCGCCGCAACAAGCGGTTGTAAACAGGAGTAACGGCGTGACCCCCAAGCGTTATTGTGGTTTTGCGCTCATGGCATTGTCACTTCAGAGTGCCGTATTGGCCTCTCAGACAGCCACCCCAGATCCTTTGGTAATGCCCACCAAGGGCGGTTTGCAGCTGAGTTTCAGCGCAGCCCCTGCTGCAGCGCCCCAAACTGCCTCTGTCCAGACTCAAAACCAGACTGCTACCGCCGAAAGCCACCCTGCGGCAAAAGCCCCATCCGCTAAGCATAAAGAAGCTGAACATAAAGCCCCTCAACATAAAGCCCCTCAACATCAAGAACCGCTGAAACAGAATGTGGCAAAACCTGAGCCGCCAAAGTCTGAGCAGCTCAAAACCAAGCCGGTCAAAGCGAGTCAGAAACAAACTTCAAAGATAAGCAAGCCACAACCGACTCAGGAAAAGCCGCGAGAAGAACCTGTGCCCCATGAGGAGAAGCCGGGCATTCCTTCGTCGCCGGTTCAAACAGCCGGCACCTCAGGACTGAATCACACCATAGAGCTGGCTGAGCCTGTATTTGCCAGCCCGCCAACGCCGCCGAGCTACCCCAGACTCGCCCGCAAGCGGGGCTTTGAGGGCACGGCTCTGGTGGACATCTTCTTTGATCATCAAGGCAAAACCCAAAACGCCCTGCTCGTCAGCAGCTCAGGCTATTCCATTCTGGATGAAGCGGCATTGGCCGCCGTACGCCACTGGCAGTTCAGCATTCCTTCCCAAGCCTCAGCCGCCCGTTTCAAAGTCAGGGTGCCGGTTCGCTTCGCCCTTAATTAACAGTTGGAGACACGATGGAATTAAGTTTGTACCAAAGCCTGCACCAGCAACTTGGCGATCTCACCTGGCCTTTGCTCATCTGCGCCTTTCTGACCCTGATGATACTACTGGAGCGCTTTGCCATCTTGTTGCCGAGCCTGTTCAGGCGCCAATCCTGGCTCAGCGAATTGCGCAGCGGCACACTGGATGAAAGTTGTGACAGCCTGCTTGAACGCCTGAAAGATAACCGGGGACTGATTTCCTGCGGTGCCCGCCATTTGCTGAGACAGGCCGCACAACCCAAGGCGCTGCGGGAAGAGTTGTTGTCACTTTGGCTGGCAAAGGAGAAACGCAAACTCCACGCCGGGCTCAAGTTGCTGCAATACATAGGTGCCATCAGCCCGCTTCTGGGTTTGCTCGGCACTGTGCTGGGGCTACTGGAGATGTTCAACGATATTGGCGCCAATCAGAGTGACAGTATCACTCCGGCCTTGTTGGCCTCGGGCTTGGGATTGGCCATGTACACCACAGCCGCCGGCTTGTTGATCGCCGTACCCGCGCTGTTGGGAGCACAGCTGTTCGGACTCTGGGCCGAGCGCTCAGTGGCCTCCTGCGCCCATGTACTGAATCAACTCAACCTTTGGCTGGAAGGAGTTCCACTGCAGGGCGAAGACAATGATTACGCTGCTTTTAACCTGACCAAACTCAGTCAAATCAATGGCAAGCGTCGCCATCCGGAGCCGCTGTCATGATTGAAATTAAGGAAGAGCATGGCCTGGATAGCGGCCTGGATCTAACCCCCTTGATAGACATCATCTTCATTGTGCTGGTGTTTTTGCTGCTCACAGCCAATCCCAAGTTATTGAGCCTGCCAATTGAAGTGCCGGATAACAGCGCCACGACTTTGAGCCCACAAGCACAGACTCAATTGACGGTAAGCGTGTTACCCCAGGCGCCGTTCTGGGCGCTCAACGAACAAAAATTTGCCCGGTTCGACGCGTTCGAGCAGGCACTGACTCAGGCGCTGGCCGACAATCCCGAACTGACTTTGGTGGTAGCCGCCGACAAGGAGGCAAGAGTCCAGCCGCTGATGCAACTGCTGAGTCTGCTGCAACGGCTGGAGATCAGCCAGACCAGGGTCCTGATGGAACCCTAAACAACTGATGAAACCTCAGACACAAGTCTGTGGCGATGAGTCCCTGAATTATTTTGGAGCTAGAATGAAAAACTCTCTTATCTTCCTCTGTGGCCTGCTCGCCATGCCGCTTTTTGCCGCTGAAGAGCCCCCCAAGCGAGTGATCAGTGCCGGTGCCGGTGTCACTGAATTGGTGCTGGCATTGGATGCCGCCCCACAACTGGTGGCTGTCGACGCCAGCAGCGCCCTGCCAAAGAAGCTGAAACTGCCAAGACTCGGCTACCACAGAATGCTGTCAGCCGAGGGCATATTGGCGCAAAAACCGGATCTCCTGATTGGCACCTCTGTGATGGGACCGGCCAGCAGCATAGATCTGGTAAAACAGGCCAGTGTGCCGGTTATCACCCTGAAGGCAGCCGATACCGCCGAGCAACTACAGCAAAATATCCTCACTCTGGGAAAGGCCCTGAATAAGGAAAAAGCCGCCACCGAACTGGCCGACACCCTGGGTGGCAGGTTACAGCAGCTGGCGCAATCTGCGGCCAAATTCGAACATCCGCCCAGAGTCATGTTTATGTTGCTGCAGTCAGAGCGTCCCGCCAGAGTCGGCGGCGCCGATACGGCCGCCGATATCATTATCCAGCTGGCCGGTGCCACCAACGCCGCCGACTTCAGCGGCTACCGTAGCCTGTCTCAGGAAGGCATTCTGGCGCTCAAGCCAGAGCTGATTTTACTCTCAAGCGCCAGCGAGCAACCCGAGCCTCAAGCCGATAAGCTACTGAAGAGCATGCCGCTACTGGCCCATACTCCGGCCGGAAAAGCCGGTTTGATCCGGGATCTTCAACCTCAGGCATTACTCGGGGGATTGGGTATCTCCGCCATTGAAGCGGCCGAGTCCCTGAATCAGGAACTGCTGGAGCAATAATCATGGCTGCCGTGCTGCCCATCCACCGCCATCCCTGGCTCTGGCCTGGACTCGCCAGCCTGCTGGTGTTTTCCGCATTGCTCTCGATAGCAACCGGACCTGTGACCATAGGCTTGAGCGATATAATCGACTCCCTGTTTGGCTCAGTCGCCGCCGGGCAGGAAGCCAATGCCCTGATAGTGCAAAATGTCCGTCTGCCGAGAACCTTGCTGGCACTGATTGTCGGCGCCCTGTTGGCACAGTGCGGCGCCGTAATGCAAGGCCTGTTTCGTAACCCTCTGGCTGACCCCGGCATCATAGGCGTGTCCTCGGGCGCGGCGCTGGGAGCCGCCATCTGCATAGTGCTGCTGCCGCATCTTGGCAGCTATGCCGTCCCCCTTGGTGCTTTTCTCTGCGGTCTGGCAACCAGTTTACTGGTTTACCGGCTCGCCACTTCAGGTGGCAGCACCTCAGTGGTGTTACTCTTGCTGGCCGGGGTGGCTATTACCGCCCTGGCCGGTGCCGGGATCGGCATGCTGACTTTCCTTGCCAACGACATGGCGCTGCGGGATCTCAGCCTGTGGCAACTGGGGGCCATCGCCGGTGCCAGTTGGCAATCCGTATTTATCTGTCTGCCGGTACTGGCCTTGGTGAGTTGGCAGTTCAACAAACAGGCATTGGCGCTCAACGCCCTGTTGCTGGGCGAATCCGAGGCGCGTCATCTGGGCATAGAGGTAGACAGGCTCAAGCTGAAGTTGATCTTGCTCTGCTCTTTGGGTGTCGGTGTTGCCGTGGCGGCCACCGGCATCATAGGTTTTATCGGACTGGTGGTACCGCATCTGGTGCGGCTGCTTAAGGGGCCGGATCATCGGCAACTGCTGCCGCTGAGTGCCATTCTCGGCGCTGTGCTGCTGGCCTTGGCCGACTCAGGGGCCCGCACCTTGATGTCACCGGCCGAGATCCCTGTCGGCCTGATGACGGCTCTGCTCGGCGCTCCCTTCTTCCTCTATCTGCTGCTGAGTCAGCGACGTAAGCTTTATTGAGGTACTCCATGCCTTCACTCGAATCCGTGACCGCGACAGCTGCCGCACAAACACCGGCTATATCATTTGAGTCCACCGCAGTTACTGAGCAAGTACTGGAGCTCAAACATCTACATGCCAGAGTCGACAACAAGCCCTTGCTGACCGATGTCAGTTGCCGACTGCAAAGCGGCCAATTTTATGCTCTACTGGGGCCCAATGGCGCCGGCAAGTCCAGTCTGCTGCGGTTGTTGACTCAGGAGCTCAAGGCCGATGCCGGGCGGATAAACTTTCACGGCTCGCCTCTTGGGCAGTGGCCGAAGCAAGCCTTGGCCAGGCATCTGGCCATGTTGCCGCAACACTCGAGTCTCAGCTTTCCCTTCAGCGTTCGTGAAGTGGTAGCCATGGGCCTGTATCCTCTC
This sequence comes from Shewanella sp. BJSY2023SW005, assembly GCF_047314585.1. Taxonomy (NCBI): domain Bacteria; kingdom Pseudomonadati; phylum Pseudomonadota; class Gammaproteobacteria; order Alteromonadales; family Shewanellaceae; genus Shewanella; species Shewanella sp. BJSY2023SW005. The sequence continues at coordinate 68,786 of NZ_JBKORJ010000023.1, read as the reverse complement.
AGTCTCAGTGCCAGAGATGCCGCCCGACTGGTTGAGCAGCAACTGTGGCGTCTGGATCTGGCTCACCTGAGTGAGCGCAGCTATCCGGCACTGTCCGGCGGTGAACGCCAGCGGGTTCAGTTGGCCAGGGTTTTGACTCAATTGGCCCAGGCCGAGCACTCGCCTGTACTCTTGCTGGATGAACCCACTTCGGCGCTGGATTTGGCCCAGCAACACAGAGTACTGCGACTCGCCAGAGAGCTGGCTCATGAGCAGGACTACACTGTATTGGCCGTGCTGCACGACCTCAACCAGGCCAGTCACTATGCCGATCAGTTGCTGGTTATGGACAAAGGAAAACTCCTGGTTCAGGGCGAGCCCCAACAGGCTTTGACGCCTGAACTGATTTCCAGGGTCTGGCACTATGAACCGGGAACCTTCGCCGACGCGCAGGGGCAGAGACTCTATTTTTGAAGCGATCAAAATCTTGCCAATAAAGGCCCTTGCAATATGACCCCTGCCATAAGAGCATTTGACCCCGAACAAGTTCAGCACCGGCAAGCGCCTTTGATGTGAGGCCGTCTGTGGTCAGAACTTCAAGCCGGCAGGTATAATCCTTGGGTCAGTCATCAACCCCATCAGAGATGAATAAGAAGCCAGCGATTTCCAACGAAACCCAAACCGAAGCCATGCGCATGGCCAAAGCCACTCAAAAGGCGGGGCAAACCAAGGAGCAAACCCGCCTCATTGCCCAGGGCATAGAGAAAGGCATTGCCGAATACAAGAAGCAACAAAAGGCCAAGGCCAGAGCAAGAGACAAGGCGCGCAAGCAAGAGCTGAGACAGAAAAACAGGCTCCAGCACGACTCGGATGACAGCGCGGATGCGGCAGAAATAACGCCATCCCATGCCCCCAAGTGGCTGCTGTGGTTTCCCTGGATACTGCTTGGCCTTAGCTGGCTTGGGTTTGCTCTCTACCTAGCTTGAAAAACCTGGTCTTAGAAACCAGACTTGAAAAAGCCGGGCTTGGCCATAAAAATGTAAACAGTGCCAACTCGCGACAGGGCTACTCTGTCGCTGCGCATAGAAGCGGATTTATTTAGCGAAAATGAGTGGCGAAAGCTATTAAATAAGCCTTCGCAACACCCGCGATTTTGCGACTCACCCTTTAGGAAGCCTGTCAGGAAGACTCGATGAAAACCACTACTCTCTCGGCCGGCGTAGCTTTGTTGTGTAGCTTACTGCTTTGCAACTCAGCAATGGCCTATGATCCCAAACCCGGACACCTGCGCCTCACCGAACTCAGCTATCAGAAACTGGCGCAATGCCGCGGTGAAGTAGTCAACCCTGCCAGATTACAGCGACTGCAGGACGGCAACCTGGCCATGGATGAAGGCGCCGCCAAACTGCCCTCTTCCCTGTATGATAATCCCTGGAGTGATCAACTGTTTCCGGCCTATCGCCGCGTTGGCAACTGGCACTTTTATCATCCGGATAAAACCGACAAAGAGACAGTGCAGCCCGGCCTTGTCAATATGTCACAGCAACGCCTGTGGGCCAGGGCCCAACTTGGGTTAACCATGGCCAATGACTCGGCCCAGCGGGATTACTTTGTCGGTGCCCTGCTGCATCTGTTGCAGGATGTCAGCGTGCCCGCCCATGTCACCCCCGTCTATCACGGGCCGTCCCTTGTTGGCCTGTTTCCGCTGTTCACAACCAAGCTTACCCACTATCTCAAGGGGGAGCGCAGAGCCAAGTTCTATGGCATCAAGGATCCGATAGATTCATCGCCGGTTACTATAGAGCTGGAGGATTTACCATGCCCGACAACCGACTCAAAGCTGAATTATGATGCCATTCGTGAGCTACTGGCACGGCAAACCCTGGCGGCCATGGCCGAGCCCATTCCCAACTGCGGGAACAATCATTGGCAACTGTTTTGGAACAAAGAACTACCCCACAACTATTTCAAAGGCTATAATCTGGAGTTACCGCCATTTGGCAGCAATGGTGATCTAGTAGTGGGAATGCAGACGCAGTGCGAGTTTAAGGCTAAAGGCAATCAACTGCAGGATCAGCGTTACTATGAATTTATCCAGCAGCGCCACATCCAGGCGGTTCTGGCCGGTATGCTGCTGTTACAACAGGCGGATTCAACTGTCGGCGAACAGCAGGGCGCGGATCTGCTCCAGGTGAGTGCCGACCCAGGCGCTGTTAATCGGGCCCCAGGTGCGAATGTGGTAGTGCCCTGAGTTATTCCGGCGGCCATCCTGGATAAAGTCCACCTGAATACCTATATCGCCGAAGGCGGCAATGGCGTCCTGTAAGGTGCGGCGCGGCATACCGGTTTCCTTCTGTAAGGACAACAGGTTATGTTGGGTATCGTCTATCAGATGGGCCAGATAGAGCTTACGCAGAAAGGCGGTTTGCTGTTTGGATACCTTATCGGCTTGGAACATACTCATCGTCCTGATGGTTTACAGCCAGTAACGGCGCGTTTGGGAGGCAAGCGCCACACGGGCAACAAAGTCTTGCTACCAAACTACTTGATATCCAGTTGTTAACACAAGTGCAATCGCTCAGGATCCGGAACTGCATCAAGTCTCTGCCATCCAAGCTAGCGGCTTGAAGCGACAAACTCTCTATTGCTATAGTCAGGTCAATGCCTCAAGGACTCAAAGCACATGGATACCCGCTCGCCCCACTCGCACCTGCCTCAGCAGCAGTGGTTGGGCTTTGACAGCCAACCCTTGACCCCCTTATCTCCCCGCTACCGCCAACAATTGCTGTGGCAAAACCTGCTGCTGATGGCGCTGGTCATACTGCTGTTAGTGCCTGCGTTACTGCTCAGCGCCAAGCTGAGTGGTCTTGGAGTCATCATCTCGGTCACGCTGGCACTGCTGCTTTTGGGATTCAAGACCTGGCTCAATCAAAAACAAGCCGAAGCCATGGCTTATGGCGTTTGTGAATATGGCATTTTGCTGCGTGAAGGGCTTTGGTGGCAGAGCCATACCGCCATGCCGGCCAGCAGGCTGCAACATGTGAGCCTGTCTCAGGGGCCATTGCAGCGCCATTTCGGGCTGACAAGTTTGCGCTGCTACAGTGCCGGCAGTTCGGCGGCCGAGGTCAGCCTGCCCGGGCTGGATATTGAAGTAGCCGAAGCGCTGCGCCAACATCTGCTGTCTTTGGCGGGGAAGGATGGCGGTGAAACCTCGACGGAGACGCCGAATTGAGCCAGGTGCAGCAAGCCAACTGGCACTCGCTCTCACCCTGGGCGATCATCAGTTTCAGCCTCACCAGCCTGAAGCACTTCCTCAGCAACGGCTATGCCCTGGTGCCTATCCTCTATACCGGCTGGCAGCAGGGATTTGACTCCGTCTGGTTGCCACTGGCACTGGCATTGACCCTGGTAGTGATTTTTGCCCATGGGCTGTTGAGCTGGCGCAAATTCCGTTATCGCTTGACTCGAGGACAACTCGAGGTCCACAGTGGCGCCCTGTTCAAGCGCAAAGTCGAGCTGCCGATAGACAGAATTCAGAATGTGCGTCTGGAACAGCCTTTTTACTTCAAGCCGTTGCGACTGGGTAACTTGATAGTGGAAACTGCGGGTTCGGCCAAGGATGAAGCCTGCTTAAGTGCAGTCACCCAAGCTCAGGCCGAATCACTGAGGCGGCAATTGATGAAACGGGCCGACACAGACGAAAACGCCCCCACCTCAGCACCGCCAAACTCCCGCTTACTGGTGAAAAAGTCTCTGGCAGAGCTGGCAATCTTTGGCCTGTATCAGAATAATTTTGTCTGGTTTGCCGTCATTGCAGGTCCGGTACTCAGCCAGCTCGAAGGCAGTCAACTGATGGAGCTGGGGCTGACACAAGTCTTCGACTGGCATCAGCAGCAGCTCAGTGGCAACCTGCTGCTGGAGCTGGGGTTCCTTGTCGGCCTTCTGCTCCTTGGCTATCTGCTGTTTTCCTTGATCTCAATAGTCGCGGCGCTGCTGAAATATGCCCCCTACCGCCTGACCCAGGAACTGGAAACATTACAGCGTAGCGGCGGCCTGCTGTCCCACCAGCAAGACATACTCAAGCAGCACAGAATTCAACTCATCAGTTTGCAGCAGCCGTTGCTGGCCCGCTGGCTGAAACGCTGGACTCTGAGCTTCAAGCAGGTAAAAGGCAATGAGGTGGAAGGCGGCAGCAACAATCACATGTTGGTGCCATCGCTCGGTAGAGGCGAAGTGCATCGCCTGCTAAAAAGGCTCAACCAAAGAAGCAGCAAGGCCGACCGTATTCCGAATCGTTGGCACCCCATTCACCCGAGCTGGTTTTACTATAGGGCGCTGTGGTACTTAACGCCGGCGCCGCTGACATGGGCATTTACCGGCCCTACAACAGAGACCTGGTTGCTGTTGCTGGCCGGAGTGTTGGCTGTCCTGGCGCTTTATCTACGCTATCGTCAATGGGGTTTTTGGCGGGTTGAAAACGATCTCTGGATCCACAAGGGGCTCCTAGGCCACAGTTGGCAGTTGGTGTCGCTGAGCAAGGTGCAACATCTGCAGCTAATCCAAAGCCGGGGGCAAAAACGCCGAGGCCTCGCGAGTCTCAAACTGGGGCTGGCCAGCGGCGAACTGACACTGCCTGCCATCCCGCTGGCCAAGGCGCAGGATATCGCGGCGCAAACCCTTGGGCTTATCGCCCATGATCACAGCAACTGGATTTAATCCCATTCAAATAGAAGGAATTGCCATGTCAGTTCAAATCGCTTCCGAGTACACCCCACAACAGATAATCCATTTTTGGTTTGAAGAGATAAGCCCCAAGGCTTGGTGGGTCAAAGATCCTGAGTTTGACAACACAATTGAGCGTCGTTTCGGTGCCTTGCTACATGCTGCCCGTCAGGGCGAGTTATGGCATTGGCGACAAACGCCACAAGGGCGCCTGGCGGAAATTTTGCTGCTGGATCAGTTCTCGCGCAACATTCACCGCGACACTCCCGATGCCTTCAGTGCCGATCCCATGGCATTGGCTCTGGCGCAGGAGGCGATCAGCATAGGCGCCGACAAACAGCTGCAAGCCCCTATGCTGGCATTTCTTTATATGCCCTTTATGCACAGCGAGTCGGCGATTATTCATCAGCAGGCACAGAAGCTGTTCGCCTCGGAACAAACCAGGGACAACTATGACTTTGAGTTGAGGCACAAGGCGATTATTGACAGGTTTGGCCGTTATCCCCATCGCAATGCCATATTGGGACGGCAGTCGAGCGCCGAGGAGCTGGCCTTTCTCGAGCAGCCCGGCTCCTCGTTCTAGTACTCATTTAAGCCGCATCGACTTGTTACTTCACCACCAACACGGGGCAGCGAGCCTTGTTGGCCACGGCCTCGGCCACATTGGTACTGAGAAAATGGGCCAGGCCACTGCGACCGTGGCTGGCAATCACTATCATACCGACATCGGCAGACTCGGCTTCGGCCAGGATCTCCTCAACTGCGTCACCGCGGCGAATGACAGTTTCAATTTTCAGCGGACTGTTCAGCTTGGCCAGCAACTCATGCATCTTCTCGGCGGCGGCCTTCTCCATGGTTTGCGCCAACTCTTCCGGAGTGATGATCAACAACTGATAGTTTTCATCACCTATGGGCTGATCCACTACGTGCAAAATACGCAGCCCAACATGGTAAAGGTTGGCCATTTCAATGGCATATCTCAATGCATTGGCAGCTGTATCACTGAAATCAGTGGGCCAGAGGATATCTTTGTTACGCATAGTGACCTCCTTGACACGACAGGCATCGACTGATGAGATACCTGTCGAATAATATCAACAAGTTATATTGCAATATTTTGAAGCACCCTATGAACACTTTACTCCATTTACCCGCAGCAGTAAGCCTATTGGTGATTATTTTTACCCCGGTTTACGCCGAGGATGCCGCCAGCCTGGTAGAGCGTGCCAAGGCGCTGCAACAAGCCGGACAGAGCCAGCAGGCCAAGCCGCTCTATGAGCAGGCTGCGGCCCTTGGCAGCAGCGAAGCCCACTTCATGCTGAGCTACAGTTATTCCTTACCTTTGGCCGAAGACATAGCGCATTTAAGCCAGGCAGCAAGTGCAGGTCACCCCAAGGCATTCTATTACCTGACAGATCGCCTGTTGACTCGCGGCGGCACAGAAAACAGTGCCGATCCTGTCAGGCTGGGCGAGGTGTTAAAACAGTATCAAAGTCACCATCCGGACTTTAACTTCGACTATCAAACCACACTGGATGCCTGCATCTATGCCGGCAAGCCCGATTTCAACCGGCTTAATGCTCTGAGCGCTCCCTTAGAGGAAGGCTATAGCTATCGTTTGTGGCAACAGGCTGAAAACCTCTCCAAACTGCAAGATGGCAACAATTATGATCGCCAGGTGCTGCAGCTCATCTGTTATGGCGCCGAGGTACCGGCCGAGCTGGATATAGCCGTAAAAGACAGGCTCAAACTCGACCCTGGTGCCAAACAGACCACTGAATTTGATCTCTGCAACGCTATTACCAGTGGTATGGGAATGGGCTTTTGCGCCTCCCGGGAAGAGAAACGACTGGAGCAACAGCGCCTCGCCAAACAAGAAGGGATCAACCAAAGCATCAAGCAACGCCTGGGGCAAGCGCCGCTTAAATTACTCGAGCCTGCCAACAGCGCATTCGAGCTGTGGCTGCAAGCGAAAACCTCAAGGGAAGAAGGCCATGGCGGCAGTGGGCGCAGCGCCTTTATTATCGGCTCCCAGAGCGAGCAGCGGCAAAACTATCTGGCGCGTTTGGAAATGCTCAGTAAGGGAGAGCAAGTGGTGAGCACTTTCCCTGACTTTGCCGGCGCCGACAAAGAGCTCAACCAGGTGTACCGCGCCTTGATGAAGAAACTGCGTCCGGCGGATGACCCCGAGCTTTATATGTTTGAAGTGACCAAAGAAGACCTTCGCGCGGTGCAGAGGTTGTGGCTTAAATACCGCGACAGCAATGCACGCCTATTTGCCGCGCTCCAGGAATCCACCACTGAGCAAGAGTGGCAGGCACTCTTGACTCAGGAGCGTAGCGAGCAGCTCAAAACCCTGTTGGAATGGCAATAAAAAAACGCCCGCACCTCCTCACAGGTCGCGGGCGTTTCATGGCAAGGCGATTTAGTCTTTCAGCCAGTCGATGGCATCGAGGCGATCAACAAAGAACTTCATGTCCCCTGGCGTAAACCAGTCGGCCATCTTGGTCATCCATTCCTGCAAACTGGTATTGCCTATGATGGCAATCTTCTCGAAATGGCGCCCATGCTTGATCCCCAACTTGAGATCGTCCCACATGGCTCTGGCTTCCCAACCATCCATTTCGGTGACATCCAGCAGAGCGTAAATATCCGGATCCTTCACACCGGCTATCGCCGACTCCAGCATAGGCACCATGTATTCATAGTCTTCGTGGGTCAGTTTTCCCACGGCTTTCATGGTGACAAAGAAATCGTCATCACCATAACGCTCAATTCCGATTGAAATACCATGCATGTTCAAGCTCATCATCAATTCCTTATGTCAACGATTTCAAAAACAAGGCCCCATCTATTCGATTTCAGTCTAGTTGGCGGCCGTGATGCATTCTGTGATCCATATCAAATATAGCTCTGCTATTGCCAACCGGCGCAGACTGAACTAACATCAGACCGACTAATCAGTCGGTTATTTTAAAGGCAGCTTAATGGCTGCCGAAGGAGGCAAAATGTCGCTTGTTAACCCAGAGCCGCTCACAGTGGAGAATCAGCAATTACTGCAAAAATTCACCGTGCAGCGCCAGGCTTTCAGTGCCGCCCCCATGCCAAGTCTTGGCGAGCGCAAGGCCAAGCTCAAGGCGCTGAAACAAGCCTTGCTGAAACACCAACAGGCCCTCACGGATGCACTCAGTCGCGACTATGGCCACAGGTCGACCGACGATAGCCTGATCTCCGACATACTGCCGGTCGTTACCCAGATCAACTACAGCCTCAGGCATCTCAAACGCTGGATGAAACCCAGTCGCCGCCATGCCGGATTATTACTGGCCCCGGCCAGCGTCAGGGTGGAGTATCAGCCCAAAGGCGTGGTGGGCATCATAGTGCCGTGGAACTTCCCTATCATGTTGTCCTTGAGTCCGCTGGCCACAGTGATTGCCGCCGGTAACCGCGCCATGTTGAAGCTGTCTGAATTTACTCCCCACACCAATGCCGCCCTGCGTACCCTGCTGGCCGAAGTCTTCAATGGCTCCGAGGTCTGTGTGATTGAAGGGGAAGCCGAGATTGCCGCCAGTTTCTCCGCCCTGCCCTTCGATCATCTGCTGTTTACCGGCTCGACTCAGGTAGGACGCCATGTGATGCGTGCGGCGGCCGATAATCTCACTCCTGTCACCCTGGAGCTGGGAGGCAAGTCTCCTGTGTTAATCGCTCGGGACATGCCCATGGAGACAGCGGTAGAGCGCCTCATCTACGGCAAGTGCCTCAACGCCGGGCAAATTTGTGTCGCCCCCGACTATATTCTCTGCCCCAGTGGTAAAGAGGCCGAGTTTATTAGCGCCTATCGGCGCCGCTTCCAGCAGTTCTACCCCGACTTTGCCAACACCCCGGACTATGGCCAGATACTCAACGAGCGTCAGGCCGCCAGGCTGGTCGCCCTCCTGGAAGATGCCACCGCCAAAGGGGCACAGTTATTTGCCGCCGACCGCGAGCAACCGCTCAGCAAACTGCCAAGCGCCGAACAGCGCAAATGGCCCACCTTGCTGCTGACCAAGGTCAGCGACGATATGAAACTGATGCAGGAAGAGATCTTCGGCCCTTTGCTGCCCTTGGTCAGTTATCAAGAGCTGGGGCAGGCACTCGACTATATCAAGGCGCGCCCCAGACCTTTGGCCCTGTATCTGATGAGTTTCGATAAAGAAGTGCAGCAGCAGGTATTGTCCCAAACCCACTCTGGCGGTGTCTGTATCAATGAAACCGTGTTTCATGTGGCCGCCGACGATGCCCCCTTCGGTGGCATAGGCCCGTCCGGCATGGGACACTACCACGGCCAGGAAGGTTTTCGCACCTTCAGCCACGCCCGCACTGTGCTGTCCCGGGGGCGACTCAATACCGGCAAACTGGTGCATCCTCCCTATGGCAAGGGGATCCAGAAGCTGTTGCTGAAGGTGTTTCTCAGATGAAGCGCAGCAACGAAGCAACCCGGGCATTGAGCGGCAAACAGGACAAGAAGCAGCAGATCCTGGGCAGCGCATTGCAACTGTTTGTCGAGCAAGGTTTCTATGCCACCTCGACCGCCAGCATAGCCCGCCACGCCGGCGTGGCCACGGGCACCTTGTTCCATCACTTTAGCAGTAAAGAAATCCTGATGGACCAGCTGTTTCTGGCCATAAAGACAGAGTTTGCCGACACCATTTCAGCAAGCTTGCCAAAGGCGCCAGCAACCACCACTGAATTGCCGCAGCGGGCAGAAATGCTGTGGCAGGCCGGGCTAGATTGGGCGCTGGCACAGCCTCTGAAGCTGAGCTTCTTTGTGCAATACGCCATGTCACCCAGTGTCAGTGAAGCGGTCAGGCAGCAGGCGATGCATGGCATTCTCGGCTTTATCGCTGAACTGTTGGAGCAGGGCATCAACCAAGGGGTATTGGCTGACCTACCCAGAGAGCTGTTGCTGGAAGCTTGCCACAGCCAGTTCCTGGCGGCGGCGCGATTCTTCTGCAACCAGCCTCAGAAGGCTACCAGAGAGGCCAGAGAGGCCAGCTTTCGCCTGTTCTGGCGCGGTGTGGCAGCCTAGCCATTTGGAGTCAAAATCCAATGGCAGCCGGAAACCTGCCGCTTGAAATCGGCCTTCTGAAATCGGCCTTCTGAAATGAGCCAGCTGAAATGAACGCCCTGGAGTTAGTCAAACAAAGGGCCCGCAATTGCGGGCCCTTCTTTTTGAAAATCAACAAACTGCGGTTTATCTATCGCTCAAGCTGTTGCTCTCTCGCTCAAGCTGTTTATCCCTGACTCAGGCTGTTGTCGTCGCCCGAAGCCTCGGCGCTCCAGTACCCCATGCGGCTCCCCTTATCGATAAGCTCGGAGACCGCCAGTTCTATCGCCTGCAACACACAAAACTGTACCGGCTCATTGGTGGTAAAGCCCACTTCGGCCTCGGCCAGGCGGTTCAAACTGGTGTATCGAAACAGACCGGCACGCATCTCCTGAGAGAACACCCGCTTGGTGGTATTGACCGACATCAGCACCTTACCTGTGTGTACATCCACTGCCCTGAGATAAATGGTCACCTGATCTTCCCGGTACAGCTCGGAGGCGCCTATGCCGTAGTATTCCACGCCGCTGCCGCCGGTTTCCACGTTGGTTTCATAGCTGATGATCCCGCCTTCCAGAAGCAGCCTGGCATTGGTCAGGGTCGGCACTTCATTATTGCGTCCCTGCTGCTTACCTGAGATCTTGCGCTCGGTCAGCAGGTTCTGCAACCCTTCCCGCTCCACAGGGGTAAACCACCTGGAATCCAGCAGAGTCTGCACCAGCATGGAAGTGGCCCCTTGGGTCACTGCGGTCGAGAAGGAACTGACATTGGCCTGGGGCTTATATTGCCCGGTCTGATCCCGGAAAGAGTAAACCGCAACCGGGATAGGAAAACGCGGCCCGGGACGCGACTGCAGCGCCTTCATGGTTTCACTCAAGGGATTTACCTGGGCCTCATTGATATTCAAATCAGGCTTGGGAACCAGGCTGCAGCCCCCCAGCAGTAACAGTGGAACCAGTGCCAGCCACCTCATGGATTACCTCCATAGATAGGCATCTCTATCACAGTGACTTCTCCGGAAAGCAGGTTGGTAATGGTCAACATCACGCCGTTACCTGTGGAGGCGACTTCGACCCGGTAGTCCCCAGTGTCATACACACCGTCGGTTATCTCGCCGTCGGCCACACCGCGGGTGATTGAGTTGATAATGTTACGCTCCAGCGACTCCTTGAAGCGGGTAACAAAGTCCTTTTCATTGCCGGCGGCCTGATTGTCATTTTGAGCCTGGGCCTTGCTCAGCAGAAACGAACCGTTGAGAGGGTTACCGCCAAAACTGGGGTTGATTGGGGTATAGACCAGTTCGGTGGCCTGCCCCGCAAAAGCCAGCAAGGCGCCGGCCGCGATTAACATCCTGAGTGTCATTGTGCTTGCTTCCTAAATTCCATCCCAATTGGATCCCAATTCCCCTGTCATGGATTGGGCTCTGACCGAGGCGATATAATCTATGGTCAAGAGAATCGCCTGTTCGGCCCGTTCCTTGATGGGACTGGCTCTGCGGCCAAAATGGGTTTGGTAAATACGGGTACCGTTAACCTCCAGTGTCAGCAAGGTGCCGGCCTGAGGGAAAACCGTTTCGTAAAGGGTGACATTGAATCCCTGGGTAAAGGGCAAATCTCGCCAATACCCCGAGTAGTAAAAACCAAAATCCTTGCCAAAGCGGGTCAGGGTTCTGTCTATGACCAGGCCACTGATCTCTATGTCATCCGCCTCGGCTGCGGCCAACGCCGGAGCAGACGGAAGTGTCAGCATCAGTAAGCACAAGATACAGCGCATGGATAACAAGACAGAGTGCGGCATTGTCCCCGAAAATTCCCTTTGTTGCCTGAAAAGGCCATTCCTTTAACAAGAGCATTACATTAACAGCAGCGCCGGAACCGAGTCACCCGCCACCGACATATTTACCTGAAAAATAGCTATTTCGGCTGAGTCGAGATCCGTTGAAAATCACCCGAAAGTATGACTCACTGTTGCGGTAACCACAGTTGAACCAGCAAGCCACCATCCTGACGGTTTTGCAGGCTGAGACGACCGTCGTGAGCCTCGGCAATCTCTCGGCACAACGCCAGTCCCAAGCCACTGCCCTGAGGCTTGGTGGAATAGAAGGGTAACAGCGCCTGCGACAACACCTCCGCTGACATGCCACTGCCGCGATCCATCACGCAGATACTGACGCCGGCAACCGGGTCGGCAGCATCGCTACGCCAACCGGAGCGGCTGGCTATCTGCAGCTCAATCTCCTCAGGCGCCGAGCCGGACTCATGGGCATTTTTGAGCAGATTCAGCAACACCTGTTCCAGCTGCACCTCATCGGCCAGCAAAGTCAGCGTAGGGGTCTCCCGGCAGACAAAGGCGTAATGCTCAGCCAACTCAGGCAGCAAGCGGGCCCATGGAATAACGTGTTTCCTGGGGCTGGGCAGCTTGGCAAAACGGGCATAACCCTCGATAAACTGCCCCAGATGATTGGTGCGATTTTCTATGGTATCGAAGATCAGGCTCAGCTTGGGATCGCGGTTCTCTGTGGTCAAGCGCCGACCCGAGTTGACCATGGAGGCAATAGGCGCCAGCGAGTTATTGAGTTCATGACTGATTACCCGGATCACCTTCTTCCACACCGCCACCTCCTGGCGGTTGAGCTCACGAGTCATCTGCTTGAGCAGCAGCAACTGATGCTGCTGGCCATTGAGGTTGAACTGGCCGCGACTCAGGTGCCAGCTCTGGTTTTCGCCTTCCGGCAAGCCGAGATTGAACAGGCCATCGCGCTCACTCTCCAGCATTTGGCGCATCTCTTCGCTCACCTTGGCTTTGAGCTCAGAGAGGCTGCTTCCTTCCAGGCCTTTCCTGGCATTGAACAGATGTTTGGCGGCGTCGTTGGCATAAATGATATGACCCACGCTATCGCACAGCAGCATGATATTGGGCGAGTTTTGAATGACCTTATCCAGCAGCAATTCCCGCTGATAGATATGCTGCCGCTCCTGCCTGAGTCGGGCCGACGCCTCATTGAACAGTTGAGCCAGTCTATCCAGCTCACTGATGCCGCTGTCCGGCAACGAGACACTAAAATCTCGATCAATCAGGTTAAGCATGCCGATTTCCAGCCCCGCCAGACTGTCACCCAGGGTTCGGGTTAACCTGAGCCCTATGCCCAGAGCTGCCAGCAACCCTGCCACCGCCGCCAGCCATAACCATTCAGGCCCCAACCACAACAGACAACCCCACCCGAGCAGCAAACCCAGCAAGGTGCTCAGCAGCATGCCCAGCAGCAGCCTGTGTCTTAGACTGAGTCCTCCTGTCATGCCTGCCTCTTGCCGTCGATACCAAACTTCTCCATCCGCCGATAGAGCGCCTGACGGCTGATGCCAAATGACTTGGCAACTCTGGCGATAACGCCGCCGTGCTCGGCCAGCGCCGCTTCTATTTCCGCCTTGCCCGGCTCCTCTGCCCCGGCTGGTTGGCCTTGGCTCTCTGGAGCTTGGCCGACACTTGAATCCAAGATAGTTTTCGAGGCGGTTCCCGCTGCCAAACCGAAATCACTGCAGCTCAAAGACTCGCCGCGACTCAGCAAAACAGCGCGTTTACAGGCGTTTTCCAGTTCGCGCACATTGCCGGGCCAGTCGTGGGCCAGCAGTGCCTCTTTGGCACTCTTGTCCAACGTAAGGCTCTTGCTCAGCGCCGCACTCTTGTTCAAGGCCGCGGCGGCACAAAAGTGCTCCACCAGCGGCAAGATGTCGTCTTTGCGCTGCGCCAATGGCGGCAATACCAGTTCCACCACATTGAGGCGATAGAAAAGATCCTCGCGAAAACGGCCTTCGATAATGTCCTGGCGCAGATCGGCGTTGGTGGCACTCAGCAGCCTGACCTTGACCTTACGGGTCTGGTGGCTGCCCAGGCGTTCAAACTCGCCGGTCTGCAATACCCGCAGCAGTTTTATCTGCCCGGACAGCGGCAGGTTGCCTATCTCATCCAGAAACAGGGTACCGCCATCTGCCGCTTCGAAACGGCCGATACGGGCCTTGGTGGCGCCGGTAAATGCACCGGCCTCGGCGCCAAACAGCTCGGCCTCCATCAGCTCCATCGGCAAGGCGCCGACATTGACCTTGATGAGTGGCTTGTGTTTCAGCGGCGAATTGGCATGCAGTATGTCCGCCAGTTTATCCTTGCCTGCGCCGTTGGGACCTGTGATCAGCACAGAGACATCCGAGCGTGCCAGTTGCAACGCCAGATCAATACAGCGCTCCATGGCAGCGCTGGCAAATACCAAACCACAGAGATCGGCACCATCGAAAGCCGCCTGCCGTTGCTGCTCACGCTGCTGCAACTGCTGGTTATCCTGTTGCAGCTTGTAGAGGGAAATCAGGTTGGCGACACTGTTGAGCAACTTGTTGTCATCCCAGGGCTTAGCCAGATAATCGGCGGCCCCGGCCTTCATCAATTCCACTGCCATTTCCAGCTCGGTCCAGGCGGTGAGCAAGATGATTGGCAGTTGCGGCTGACGACTGCGCAAGGCGTGAAACAGCTCCCGCCCTTCCTCCCCCGAGGTGGTGTCGCGGCTGAAATTCATGTCCTGGATCACCAGGCTGACCTCTTCTTGCTCAATAAAGTACAGCGCCTCCTGAGGGCTCTGACAACTGAGCGGCCGGTAACCGGCAATTTCCAACATCAGCGACAACGCCTGACATACGGCCTGATTGTCATCGACAACGAGTACAGTATCCATCATGTCTGCTTGTTACATCCTGTTATATCTATTGTAAAAATTATGGGTAAAACTACCCTAAAGCTGCCGCCAACGCGAGCCAAACTGCATGAGCCATGCCGTCGACTCGAATGGGCGGCAGGCAGATCAGACGCTGCGGGTCGCCATTGCCGGTGAGATATTCGCCGCCCTGCGGGCAGGCAAGACCACAGCCACTGTAGTCACCAGCAACATACCCACCACTGTCAGCAGCGGATAGATGAGGTCGAGCTGTGGCAGGTCATAGTGCTGCATCAGTTGTTGCCCCAACACCACGGCAAGACAAGCCCCCAACAGCCCTCCGGCGATACAGATAAGGTAGTTTTCCGTCAGAAACAGACTCAGGATATCGGCCTTGGTGGCCCCCAAGGCCCGCCGGGTGCCAATCTGTTTGGTGCGGCGCTGAATGTTGAACATCACCATACCTGTCAGGCCTAAACTGGTGATCAGCAGCAGCAAAATCACCATCATGGACAGCACGCTGACCATGAGCTCGTGGTCACGATAGGAGCTTTGCTTTACTTCCTGGATAGATTGGAAATCATCGATCACCCGATTGGGGTTTTCCTTCATCAAGGCCTCGAGGATCTGCTCTTTCAACGCCTTGTGATGCTCGCTCGGCGCCCGCACCATGTAGAAATGCCCGGTGTAATCGACGTTCTGGATCAGGCTGTACTCGAGATCTTTGCTGTCCACCCAGGCACCCTGCAGTTTGTCGACCACACCTATCACAGTGACATTCTCGTCCCTATCGGCCCAGAGGGTCTTGCCCACGGCGGACTCGCTGCGCCAAACCTCATCGGCCAGCGCCTTGCTGATGATCACCAGCTTATTGCTGCCGTTAACATCATCATTGATCTCGTTGGCGTAGAAGTTACGCCCATCCACCAACTTGACCCCCAAGGTTTCCAGGGTGTGCTCTGTCCCCAGGTACATGGCAAGCTGGGGCGTCGTCTTGGACGTTTCCGGATCCGGCCCCAGATTCAGCGTGGTGGACCAGCCACTGCCACTGAGCGGCAACATATTGGTGGACGTCGCCGCGACGACATTGGGCAGGCGGCGGAGGATCTGCTGGTCGACCTTGTTCTGCAGCTTGGTATCTATATTGGGGTCGAAGTTGTAGACGGTAAAGGCCAGGATCTCCTGCTCGGCAATCCCGGAATCACGCTGCATCATGGTCAAACGTTCATGGATAATAAAGCTGGCATTGGCGACTATGGCCACCGACAAGATGATCTGCATCAGCAGTAGTATCGGGCCGCTCTTGCTGCGCATCAGGCTGCTGAAAACCGGTTTAATATTTAGCATAGTCAATCCCTTACTGGCTCTTGAGGTAAACGCTTGGTTTAGTGCGGCACACAACCCAAGCCGGATAAAGACCCGCCAACATGGCGGTACCTACCGCTATCCCGGGGGTGATAAACCACATACTCAAAGACAGGTGCGTCAGCCCTTCGGCAACCCCGAAGCGCGCCGACAGGCTATAGAGTGCTCCCCAGGCCCAGGCGAGGCCGAGAAAGCCACCCAACAGCCCGATCACGCCCACCTCTACCATGTATTGAGAGAAAATCTGCCCGCGGCTGGCCCCAATGGCGCGGCGCACGCCAACCTCGGGGGCTCGCTTAAGGAACTTGGTCAGCATCAACCCCAGAATATTGACCAGGCAAACACTGAGAAACAGTATGCTCAGCCCCACCAGAATTTTATTGTCCTCGGGCACTACGTGATTTTTCTCCAGCCAGGCGTCTACATCGGACAGCTGCGCCGACTCAGAGGGAGACTTGCCATCGGTAAAGCGCCCCAGTTCTTTTTGCTGCTCGACATACTGAGCGAGGAAGTTCTTATAGGCGGCTCTGTCTTCTGCGCTTGGCAGATCGACCCAGTACTCGAGCCAGACTTTCTCTGAAACCAGTCTGTCCTGATAGTTGTCCAGACGCTCATACTTCCAACCTGAGACATTTCCCCAAACCGGAAACTCTTCATGGGCGGCCAGCGAAAACGGAATATACACTTGCTCGGCACTGGCAAAGGCGCCGCTGGTAGGATCGTAATACTTGGGCTGAGGGTTCCAGTCGGCTATCACGCCCACCACCTGAAAGGGTTTGCGGTTGAGATAGACAGTCTTGCCGACGCTGTTCTCGCCGCCAAACAGCTTCTGGTTCAGCTTTCTGCCGATAACCACTTGATAGGCCGCTTGCTCGTCCACTGATTTGTCCCAAACGTTGCCATAGAGAAAAGGCACTTCGAACAGCGGGAAGAAGCCGCGATCTGTCACCCTGACGCCCTGCAACATGGGTAGAACTTCAGGGTCATCCGTTTGCACCGCCATACCACTGCGGAACATGGCGGCCTGCGATTTGGGAAGATCCCCCTTACGCAGATTCATGGCATCCTGAAAAGTGATCAGCGAGTGAAACTCATCCCAGGAATCGGGTCCCTGGCTCCACAGCTGCACTGTGTTGAGTTGCTCGGCGCGATCCCCGGCCGGGTTGAAGGACATCATGCTGTACACGTTCAGCGTGGTGATGGTGATCCCTATCCCCACTGAGATGGCCAACACCATCAACAGCGACAATATCGGCGTCTTTTTGATGCTGCGCCAGGCCAGGTCAACATAGTAAATAAACATGTTCGCGCTCCTTAGCTGGCCACTTGTTCGGCCACATCCAGCTGCGGCGCCTGTTCGGTTTGATAACGGCTGAAGTCACACACCTGACCATCCACTATCTGGATATTGCGCTGGGCGCGGCGGGCCAGCTCCGGGTCATGGGTCACCATGATGATGGTCGTGCCGGCCTTGTTGATCTCCTCCAGCAGTTCCATCACCTGGCGGGCCATCAGGCTGTCCAGGTTACCCGTAGGTTCGTCGGCGAGCAGGAATCTCGGCTCCCCGGCCAAAGCGCGGGCGATGGCCACCCGCTGCTGCTGACCACCCGAGAGTTGTGAGGGCAGATGCTTCATCCTCGCCCCCAGGCCCACCTGCTCCAGCGCCTGCTTCACCCGCTTCTGGCGCTCCTTGGCACCAAAGCCGCGATAACGCAGTGGTACTTCAACATTCTCCGCCAGATTCAAGTCAGGGATAAGATTAAAACCCTGAAAAATAAAGCCAATTTTCTCATTACGAATGGCCGCGGCCTTGTTGTCGCTCAGGTTGGAGATATTGACATCATCGAGAAAATACTCGCCATGGGTAAAGCCTTCGAGCAGACCTGCGATATTGAGAAAGGTGGTTTTACCCGAGCCCGACGGTCCGGTCACGGCAACAAATTCCCCCTCTTGCACCGACAGATTGAAATCCCGTAACGCATGGGTTTCCACTAAATCCGTTTTGAACACCTTGTTGATATTTTTCATGGTTAACATGGTTTTAGTTCCTTATTTTTGCGTTATTCGGTGAGTTATTTTAGTTTCGTCAGGGCAGACAGGTATTGTCCAAGCCACTGGCCCGGCGCCATCGCGGTATGGCTGACATCGGCAACTTGCCCCGGCTCGGCCGACACAGAGTTGACTGTGGTGGCTTCGATAAGATTGAGTCCCAGCAGGAACCAGTCCGAGGTATCTCGGGTATAGATCAGAGTCGCCACCAGCAACAGCATAAGAGCCAGGGCCGCCACCAGACGTTCGGTGTTGAAGTTTTCGGTTTTCATTCTTCTCTCCTCAGCGAACCAGCACTTGCTCGGCGTCATTGAACAGATCGATATTGGAAATCACCCATTGATCTCCCACCTCGCCGCCTTCCAGCACCTCGATATGGCTCATGCTGCGGGCGCCGAGTTTGATCTCGGTGCGCTCGGCAATATCCCCCTGGAGACGGTACACCAGGCGGCCACCGCCACTGTTCACGAAGGCGCCGCGCTTGACCATCAGTACATCGGCACGGTTTTCCAACAAGACCCTGGCCGACAGGCGCTGATTCTGCCTCAGGTGCAAAGCGGTATCCTGCTGGAACCGGACCCGGGTAGAGACTTCGCGGTTACGTACTTCGGGGGAGATGGAGGCCAACTTGCCCATCACCATCACGCCGCCGAAGTTGAGTTCCACATCCATCCCCAGCCCCAGTTCATCGGCGTAGGTTTCCGGCACTGCCAACTCAGCCTCGAAGGCACTCAAGTCCACTACGGTCAGGATCGGCTGGCTCTGGGCGATACGGGCTTTTTGTTCCGTCAGCCAGTTACCTATGATGCCGCCAACAGGGGCTGTGATGTTCAGTGCTGCCACCTGACGTTCCAACTCGGCTACCACCAGTGCCTGACGATTGACCTCGGCCGCCTTGTTTTGCAGCTCAAAGGTCAAGGTGTCTTTCATCAGTGCGGCTTCCTGCTGGGCATGGGCATACTGCAGCTTGGCCTTGTGCAACTCATCCTTGCTCTTCTCGTAATCTATCTTGGAGATCAGGCTGGTTTCGATCAGTTGATCGCCGCGGCGGCTCTCCCTGTCTGCGGCCTCCAGATCCACCTTGGCCATATCCAGTGTCTGATTCGCCTTGAGTTGATTACGTCTGGCGTCCAACTTGGCCCGTTCCAGGGCACTCTTCATCCCGTCGAGCAGGGCCTGCTGCTGCTTGAGGCTGTTGGTCAGGCTGTGGCTTTCAATGGTCGCGACCACCTGGCCCTGCTCGACCCTGTCCCCCGGATTGGCTATCAGAGTCACAGTACCGCCTTCCGGGCTGTAGAGGATTGGTGCGTTGGCGGCGACTATCTTGCCTGTAGTGGCGATATCCCGAGTCAGAGTGCCGCGCTCCAGAGTGGCGAAGCGCAGCTCACTGCGATCTATGGATTCACTGACACCGCTGCCACTGACACTGGCCCACACCAGGCCCGACAGCAACAATACTGCCGCGCCCAGGGTAGCCGGCCACTTGAGGCGACGCGCTAAACTCGGCGCCACTTGCTTGTCTTGTCCGCTGGTATCCTTAATCATCCCGTTTGTTCCTCAATTGAGCTTGTGACCATCTTGTTGCAACTAGGTTTACAAAGCTTGTGCCAAGTTTAGATAGTCATAGTTATCAATTGGTTGGAAAGCAGTGGAGATTTTATTTGTGTCCGCGGACAAGCGGATACAGTCCGCTTTTTGCAAAAGTGTCCGCCAGGCGGACACTTAGTAACAGATGAATAAATAGAGGACGGGCTTAAAACGCCTAGCCTGCAGCAGGATTACCAGACTGGCGCCGAAGCCGGGATGATGATTGTCATAGCCGCTGCCCTTCGCGGGCCTTGTCGAGCACCTTGCAGATGGCCTCAACACCTTCCAGCGCCCTTGGAGTTGCCCGGTGCAGAATATCGGCGTTAAGTGTGTAGATTTGTTCCATTTTCACCGCAGGGATCTCCTGCCATTGGCTCCAGTCCAACCGCTTGCCATCGCCCTTTTCATCTGTCTTGATGATCACCTCGGGTTGACTGAGAAGCACATTTTCCATGCTTACCTGCGGATAGGGAGAGCTGCTGTCCTTGAAGACGTTGTTGCCATGGCAGACTTCCAACAACTGCTGGATCCAGCTGTCCTGGGCCACTGTCATCAAAGGCTCGGACCAGAGTTGATAGAACACCTTGATCTCCGGCTTGGCGGCATTCTCCCGGCGCAAAGTTGCCAATTGCTGCCGGTAGTCGGCAGCCACTTCCCCGGCCTGCTGTCTGTGACCGGTGAGACGCCCTAGCTGTTCCAGCTCTTCGGCAATGCCTTCCAGGGTCTTGGGGTCACTGCCGTAAATGCGATACCCAAGCTTGGTCAACTGTTCTATATCTTCGCTGCGGTTGCCCGTGTCCCAGACCACCACCAGATCCGGATTCAGCTCTATCACTCTTTCTATCTGTATGCCGTAGTAACCGCCTATACGGGGAATGGCCTTGGCGGCCTCGGGGAAATCAGCATAGTCTGTGGTGGCCACTATCTGTTCACCCGCGCCTATGGCAAACAGCATCTCCACCGCATGGGGAGAAAGCGCCACTATGCGCATAGCCGGCCTGGCACTGACGCTTTTGTTGCCCCCCTTGTTGACTGCTTTGTCGGGCGACTTGGCCTGGGCGACAGGGCTCAGAGCCAAACTGCAAAGCAGGCAGAGTATCAGTCGGTTCACCTGGTTTCCTTGGTTATTCACAATTGTGCTTCAAGCATACCTCAAGCAAGTTGTGAGTAAAACGCGCATCCCAGGTTCTGCGTCCGCAAAAAAGCGGATGATTTGACCAATTAAAAGTCAGCCAATGTTCAGTTTTGAGACAGCACAAGTAAAACTTGTTAAACATTGGCATTACAGGTTGACCGAGAGTAAATAATTAATTTTAATACCCTTAATTTATAAATACTTATAGAGCACCAAGGAACCCCTGTGCGTCTCTTTTTCGTCCTGATATTTTGCTGTTTCGGCCTGCTTGGCGGCTGTAAAAGCACTCCATCCGCCCCAGAACCTCAACCCGTGGATCCGCAGAAACTGGCATTGGAACAAGCCTTCAACGCCAGAGGCTTTACTTTGTCACCACTGGATAACATCAATTATCTGGGGGCCAGGCAGTGCAGCAACCTGGAGCTTCAGGCCCACAGAGGCTCGATACGTTTTCCGGAAAACTCGCTGGAAGCCGTCATAGATGCCCTGGATAACCAGTTCGATGTGATTGAAATCGATGTGCGCCTGACCCGGGATGATGTCTGGGTCATTCATCACGATGGCCGTACCGGACGTGAAACCGGCACCATAGACAATAAGCGCCGCAAGATAGAGTCGATTCGCTATGAGAAAGAGTGGGGCTATCTGCGCCAGCGGGACATGCAAACCGGCGCACTCACAGATACGGTACCGCCCAACTTTCGCCAACTGGCGCAGGTGTTCAGTCGCTATGCCCATAGCGGACAGAAGCTGAATATTGAGATCAAGAGTCGTGCCGGCAGCCGGGATCTGGAGATGCTCGACTATCTGGCCTTCAGTATCATAGGCCAGGGTCGCTACTTCTACAGCAGTCTGGAGCTGGAAAACCTCAAAAAAATGAGGCAGATAAACGACGCTGTATTCCTGTCCTTTATCCAGAGCCCGGCCAAGGCCTCGATGAACAAACTGGCGGCCGATATGAAACGCGGCGCAGGTCAAGACCCCATCTTTTTGCGTAATCAATCCATGCTCGAGGATATTCAGGGTTACGCCAACCGCCGCTACCGGGAAAAGCGTTATGACTCCTCGGCCGGACTCAATAAGCTGAAAAAGGCGCTCAAGTCCAACTTCGGTATCGCCCTGGACATACGCCACTATCGGCAAAACGCCTCTGGGTTCAAATCGGTGGCCCATAACCGCGGCATTCCTGTGGCCAGCTATACCATCAATGGTCATGATTACCACGAACAGAGCCTGCTGGGACTCAAGCGCAGTCAACTGCCCGACTCTGTGATTATCGACGACAGTCTCTATGGCTTTTGCAGCCGCTTCGCCCTGCCGCCCATGCTGCCTTATCAAGGCAGCACTGAGCTGACCCGCAAGCTGGCCACGCTGCCCAAGGACCTGGATCTCTCCAAGCTCTCTTTGCTGGAAACCTACTGGCCCAACGGCCTGTATCCGGCGGTGGATGGCAAACTGAAGTCCTTCAAGACAGGCGCTGTGGCCAATAAAGGCAAGGCGTCCCAGTCCGAGTCTGGCGACGGCTTTGTTCCTGTGATCATGAAAACCCAGGCCGGCCCCAGAGAAAACCAGACCCAAGTAGACCTCACCGCAGATGACGCAGTGAAAATAGAGCTGCGCCGCAGCGAGCAGCAGTGAGGAACCAAGGATGAAAAAACTGTCCTGGCGGGTCTTTTTCCTGCTGCTGAGCGCCGCCTATCTGATCCCAGAGGCCATCTTCAACGCCCAACTGGTTTCTTTGGTGGGCTTGGGCACACCCAAGCCCGAGCAACTCGAACACCTGGAGATTTACGGCCGCACCATTTCCGGGATAGGTGTGACCCTGCTGCTGGCCGATCTCTTGCCGGCGCGGCTGTTCAAAACCGGCCTGAGAGGCAGCCTGACCTTGTTGCTGCTCACCTTGTGCGTCTGGCCCAGCGTGTTTTTCGGTCAAAAATACCTGATAGAACAATGGCTGATTGAACCCTCTACCCCGGAGCAGCGTCAATACGCGGCCTACAGCGCGGCGCTGCGTGATGCCCTGGCGGTTAACGCGGTCGAAGTCGAAGGTCTCAACTACGACCCCAAAGAGCTGCACAGCTCTGAAAACCTGACCTTTCTGGCCCTGTTCGGCGGCCTGGCCTATGCCGACCACAACCTCACCGACAACCTGGATGATTACAAGCAGAAGATCATTCACAACTTCGTGCAAAAGCGGGCCTATCGCGACTTTGACCAGCACTATCACGACTTTGGTCAACTCTATGATGAACTGTCGGCCAGCTATCGCAGTTATGCCGAAGGCTCCAACCGCTACAACCAGACCCTGGCCGGGATCCCGGAGCGGGAGATGGGTTACTGGCAGAACATAGAGCAGGAGGTCAATCAGGGATGGGGCAAGTATCGACAGGCGCAAAAGGCCCATGTGGCCAAGGCCGGTGCCAGGGCCCAGGAATATGGCCCCAAGATCTTCGCCTACCATGAAGATACCAACCGCTGCCAGGAACGCTACAAGAAGTCGTCCCAGAAAGAACGTCGCTATCAATGTATAGAACGGGAAAACGCCCGCTACAAGACAATGATCTCCAAGGCAGGGCTCGGCTACATAGATCCCAACTACTGGTTGATAGTCGAAGACATCAGCGCAGGCGAAAACCTGTTGTCCAGCGCCCTGTTCGGAGTGATGACCGCCGGTGTCGGCACCGCCATGCAGGCGCTGAGCCTGGCTACAGGTGGCGATGGCGGTCTTAAGGACAAGCGCTACAAGTACACAGACGATCCGGATCATTACCAGCGCCTGTTCTTGGCCCATCCCAAGTTCCAGGCGATGTTTGAAAAGGAAACCGGCTATCCGTTCAACATAGCGTCACTGGCCGACTTCAGGGTGCATCCTGTGACTCAGGTGAAACTGCGCCGGGCCCTCAAGGCCAAGGGGCTGAAACTGCCGGACAGCTGGCATATCAGCAATCGTCCGCTGTTTAGTCAAAGCGTGGCCAAGACGGTTAAGGCCGAAGCCGATGCCCGCTGGCAGAGCGAGATGCGTAAACGCGGTTTGGACTTGCCCATCAATTTAAGTTGGAACGCCTTCCAGTTGCATCCGCAGATCCAACGCAAGATAGCCGCTCGCATGGGCGATCTCTATGTGCCGAACGTCCGCGCCGACTGGAACCAGGCCAACTTCAAACGCCATGTGCTGGATCCCAACATCCAGAAGCGTACCCAGAGTTACCTGCAGATGCTGGCCGAGTCGGAACGTGAATTTGCCGATGGCGGACGCTATGCCGAGCAAGGCAAGCAGGCGCTGCGATCTGTGATTATTCCGCCCATCTCCATGTCACTCAGCCTGTTTTTGATCTGTATGACCTTTATCAAACTGCCGCTGAAGACGCTGCAGCTGTTCCGGCCCGGCACGAGTCAAGCAAATGCCAGCGAAGACAGTATCGGCATAGATGAGAATGCCAATGAAAGTGCCAAGTCCGGCAAACGCCGCTGGCTGGCATTGACCGCTAAGCTGTTGCCACCCCTGTTGCTGCTGACCTTGCCGGTGCTTTTGGTGCAAAACCGCTACACCCAGGATGATACCAGCCCGGTGAACTACTTCCTCACCAAGGTGGAACAGTCCGGCAATATCGGCTTTGCCTACGCCCTGCGCTGGACACTGCACGCCCAGCCGCTGCTGCATCCTTTGGGGCTGAGCTTTGAGCAACACACGGGTATCTATCAGGCCTTCTCGCCACTGGCGCATTCACTGGCCAAGATAGACTTGCTGCACAAGAGCACTCCAACGCCACTCAAGGCCAGCGAGCTGGCACCGACCGAGACACGCCTCAAGGTCGAAACCAATGTGAACAACGCAAATATCAGGATCATGAACATCGGCCCCAAGTATCACCCGGGGATCCGGCTTAAACCGGGCAACTACGATGTGCAGGTAAGCGCCCCCGGTTATCAGACCTACCGCAAATGGCACAGCCTGAATGGCGGCGAACAAACACTGACAATCCGTCTTTTACCCAATTGACAAGGAAACTGAATGCACCATTGCAATCAACCCATTTATGCCAAGGAAAACTTCTGCGGTCACTGCGGAGAGTCCCTGCCTGAGCAGCCCAAACTGAAGAATATTAAGGATGTCGCCCCTGAGATCCTAAAAGATCTCAAACCCCACTATTCCGGCGCCAGGACCTTCACCGGCCGGGTCAACTCCAGTTTCCTCTACAAGCGGCGCCGGGTAGACAGTGGCAATAACCTCACCTACAGCTACTGGTGGCTTGAGCTGGAAGACAAGGACGGCAACATAGAGCGGGTCAGTGTCAACGCTGAGAACAAGTTCTACGACCAGCTTCGCCGCGGCGATGTGCTGACCTTGTTTTATCCGACAGACTACACCCTGAATTACCGCATCGAAGGTAAAGACGCCAAACGCCTGGTCAGCCATAACCATATGGCTCCGGCCGCTATCAGTCATGAAGCCGACGGTCAACGCTCCACCATAGTGCCCGACTATGAGCCGGGTAGCCAATCCAGCGCCTTCTGGTGGCTGCTGCTGGGGATTGCCAGCGCCTTGTTGCTGTACTTTGGTGCCAAGCAACCCACAGAAATCGCTATCGGGGTGGCCGTGGTTCTGTCTGTGGTATGTTTCATTCTGGAGCGTCAGCGCAACCAGAAGAAACACACCAGGGAACTGCGCCGCTACGAGGCGCTGCAACTGGCGATGAAACGCCTGTTGTCTGTCACCCAAGAAGTGCTGGGCTACCATATCGCCCAGCGGCCGAGAAAAGACTCGGATATTTTCTGCTTCAAATGCCAGAGTCGCATCGACGGCGAGCACGGCTACTGTGTTCAGTGCGGCAGCTCGCAGCAGCAGGCACCGGCAACGGCCGCCAACAGCCTCAGCGTCCGCGATGAGGAAGAGGCCATGATGCGGCAATACAGCCTGAGTTACCGTGAGCCCTATCTGCACAAGCATGTCTTGGCTGGCGATGAAAAGGGTGAAGTCAGCGTCTCCTGTATCATGGGCAAAGTGCTCGACAGAAGTGCCAGCGCCAGTGTCGATGACTTCACGGTCACCACCACTAAAACCACCACCACAGACCATTATGTGGGTAACAGATTCTCCCACAGCACCACAGACACTGAAACCAGCAGCCATCGCAGCCGCAGCTCCAACGTTGATGGCGAAGTCTTGCTGCAACTGGCCGATGGTGAAGTGCGGGAGATGCGCTTCGGCGAAGATCTGTTGGGGGATCTGGATGTGGGCGATTGGATGATTTACGCCAGCTCAAGGGCCAAATTGGGCGTTGATGACTATAACCGTGAGTACGCCTATAACCTGACCAAGAGCAAACGTTATAACAACACATCTTTCCAGCAATACGGCAAGCTCAACGGCGCAGGCACCTGGATCTTGTTGGCGATTGCCGCCTTGGTCTTCAACTTCTGGGGCCCGGATCATATCTGGTATCCGCTGTTCGATATGCTCTACTTCCCGCTGCTGGATCCCATCTACAGTACCTCCTTCTTTAGACACAACCTGACCCTGGTGGTGTTTATCATGGTCAGTGCAGTACTGCTGGTTTGGACCCTACTTTATGGTCGGCGTAACCAAGAGCGTAAGCGTAAACTGCTGTCACGCCTGACCGACCATATCGACGGTTTTACCCGCGCCATCCCAGAGTTGAAGGAAAAGCTTAAACGTATGGGCTAACGCCGGTTTATACTCCCCAAGCCACCTCACGAGGTGGCTTTTTTGCCCCAGAGAAAAATGTAGAGAATTGAGAATGCAAGTAGCCTATATAAACGAAGACATGAATGAAGGGGAATCATTATTTAGTGCGGTCGATATTCGCTCGTCACTTTATGATGACAATGATTTTATCCCAACAAGTTGTCTGAATGAGATTGTATGGCAGGACACTGATATCCTCGATATTGAAGCGTTGGACTTAATCAGAGGGGGCGCTTTTAATGTTACCAAGGAGATAGCCGAATTAATAATGAGCTTTGACCCTTACGGGGTCGAAGTCTATCCCTCCAAGTTAACCTGCGCCGGCACAGGGGTTTTATCCGATCGTTATATACTGGCAGTAGACAACTTGGTGGATGCCGTCGATACCGAAAACAGCATCAAAATAACCAACGCTACCACCCGGTTTTTCTTATCGGCTGAAAAAATCAACAAACTTCCCGAAAGTACAAGACATGTATTCAAACCGATAGGAATGACGAAAACATTCTTCTCTATTGAACTACTGGAAGCCCTCATACGCCTGGACGAGGAAGGGAGGATAAACACCAGCATTGTGGCATTCTCATTTGATACATCTGAAGAGGCACCTAAATAACTTAGTTCCAAATAATAGATCACGGGAAGGGAACTCAGTCCCGTTTGAGCGATCAACTCTATCGCCACACGATACCATCGCCCCATAGAAGTTGAGTCCACGCCAATATGAGTGCTCTACTCTCTCATGAAGTCTCGGCACTTCGCTTCCACATACTGAACAACATCAGAGCCCAGCCGCTTGCGTGACAGCACTAGGTAAGACGATTGATATGAGTACGCGCCAAAGTTTCTGAAAGTTGCATAAAAAAATCCGATGACATGGAGTCATCGGATTTTGATCCTTTCAGTTAAATCCTCAAGCTATCTGTCTTAACTGATCGGCATTACCCTCATGGTGGTTTTTTACTGACCGAGCAATCGGGTTAGGAGATACGCTCTACCGAACCGCCTAGGCCCTTGAACTTATCTTCGATATGCTCATAGCCCCGATCCAGATGATAGATACGGTCCACCACTGTGGTGCCTTCGGCCATCAGTCCGGCAATCACCAAACTGGCCGACGCCCGCAGATCAGTCGCCATCACCTGAGCACCATTGAGCTGCTCAATACCGTGAATGATACAGGTATTGCCTTCCAGCTCCATATTGGCGCCCATACGGTTCAACTCAGGCACATGCATAAAGCGGTTCTCAAAGATGGTTTCCGTGATAGTGCCTGTGCCTTCTGCCAGAGCATTGAGCACACAGAACTGCGCCTGCATATCGGTCGGGAAACCGGGATAAGGCAGAGTCTTGATATTGACTGACTTGGGACGCTTG
This sequence comes from Shewanella sp. BJSY2023SW005, assembly GCF_047314585.1. Classification (NCBI taxonomy): domain Bacteria; kingdom Pseudomonadati; phylum Pseudomonadota; class Gammaproteobacteria; order Alteromonadales; family Shewanellaceae; genus Shewanella; species Shewanella sp. BJSY2023SW005. The sequence goes on along the minus strand of NZ_JBKORJ010000023.1, from coordinate 41,083 downwards.
CCCTTCATGTCCAGGGCTATCCAGTCGCTGCCGGTAAGGATTTCGGCGCCGGCATCTTCCAGCTTGGCCAGCACAGCCTCCAGCGAGCCGGGATCGGCATCCAGACAACGGATCCGGCCACGGGTCACGGCTGCAGCCACCAGGAACGAGCCCGTCTCAATTCTGTCCGGCATCACACGATAACGGCAACCATTGAGCTTCTCCACTCCCTGAATCCGTATGGTGGCGGTTCCGGCGCCCTCAATCTTGGCCCCCATGGCGATAAGGCACTTGGCCAGGTCCACTACTTCGGGTTCGCGGGCGGCGTTTTCAATCACGGTTTCACCGTCGGCCAAGGCCGCGGCCATCAGCAGATTCTCTGTGGCACCAACACTGACCATATCCATGAAGATATGCGCGCCCTTGAGGCGACCATCGACCCGTGCCTTGATATAGCCTTCATCGACTTCTATCTTGGCGCCCATCAGCTCGAGGCCATGCAGGTGCAGGTTCACCGGCCGGGCTCCTATGGCGCAGCCCCCCGGCAGAGACACATCCGCCTTACCGAAACGTGCCAGCAAAGGCCCCAGGATCAGAATTGAGGCGCGCATGGTTTTCACCAGATCATAAGGGGCGCAAAACTCATTGATACCGCTGGCATCGATACGTATCTGGCCCTGCCCCAGTTCGGTGACGTCGGCGCCGAGACAGCGTAGCAGCTTACAGCTGGTGCTGACGTCCCTCAGGTTGGGCACATTGGAAACCAGAAACTCCGATTCGGCCAGCACCCCGGCCATCAGGATAGGCAGGGCAGCATTCTTGGCGCCGGAGATCACCACATTACCGGCAAGCGCACCGCTTGCCTGAATTTTCAGTTTATCCACATTGATACTCTAGGCTGGCATGTTGAAGATTTTTTCACGCTGCCACTGGGTAGGCGTAAAAGTCTTGATACTGAGCGCGTGCATCTCACCACTGGTGATCTTGTCCATCAGGGGCGCATAGATGGCCTGCTGCTGCTTGATACGGCTCATGCCATCGAAACATTCACCCACGGCCACTATCTTGAAATGGCTGCCTTCGGCGCTGACATAAACTTCCGTCAACGAGAGTGAATCCTTTAATATTTGTTCTATCTCTTTGGTATCCATTGGAAACTTACCTAGTTTGGCCCTCTGTGGTAAAGAAGGCATCCAAATCATACAGGGCGATCAACTTACGCACCTGTGGCGAGGGAGAAGCCAGGGTCAGCTCCCCCTTTCTGAGACTGACAAGCTCCATTAGAAACGCCATGCCGGCACTGTCCGAGTATGTCAGCTCGCTGAGTTCCAACCGGCGCACATCATCCGGCAGCAGTGTCTTGCGCGTCTTCCACAAGCGGGCGACCTCTTCTTGAGTCAAACGCCCGCTCAATTTGCAGCTATCGCCCTGTGGCTCCAGCTTCATAGCGCATCCTTGCCTTTAGGGCCATTGGGATCCACGTGAGCCTGAGTACGCTCTTTAAGCATCTCAATCACGGCATCTATGCCCTTTTGACGAATGAGTGTAGTGACTTCCGATTGCTTGGAGGCCAGCAGGCTGACACCTTCGGCAACCAGGTCGAAGGCCTTCCAGCTGTCGTCCTTCAAACGACGCGCCTTGAACTGCAATTTGATGGGCGGACGACCCGCTTCAATGATCTGTACATTCACCTCGACTATCTTTTCCTGGCTGAAGTCGATGGCGCGGCCAAATTCCACTTTCTGATTGGTGTACTCGGTAAAAGCCTGGGCATAGGTGGAAACCAGGTAGCCCTCAAAAGCATCAACAAAGGCATCACGCTGCTCTTTGGTGGTTTGCTGCAGGTATTGGCCCATCACCTTGTAAGCCGCGTACTTGTAATCCACATAAGGCATCAGCTCCTCTTGAACAATCACCTTGAGGTGATCCGGATTGCTGTCGATGATGCTCTTGTCCTGATGGAAGCGATCGAATGTCTTGTCGGCAACCTGCTCCACCATGATATAAGGGTTGCTGGTATCGATATCGGCCGCCTGTGCCACAGTTGCAGACGCCAGACAGGCGACGGCCAACAGATTACGGATTATCCCTTTAAACATCTCAGTGCTCCTAGTTGTCCTTTGAACCCATGCTATATAAAAACTGTCCGATCAGATCCTCCAGCACCAGCGCCGAACGGGTATCATCGATGCGATCACCATCTTGCAAAATCGCGATATCGTCATCCATAAACCCTGGTGTCAGGCCGAGGAACTGCTCACCCAGCAAGCCCGAGGTCAAGATAGCCAGGCTGCTGGTTTCGGGAAACTGGTCGTAACGCTTGTCCATGGTCAAAGTCACCACTGGCACCATCTGCTTGGGATCCAGGGTGATCTTACTGACCCGACCGACAACCACGCCGCCAACTTTTACCGGTGAGCGTACTTTAAGGCCGCCAATATTACTGAACTTGGCCGTCAGAGTGTAAGTATTGCTAGAGGACTGCACCTCCACATTGGCCACCTTGTATACCAGCAGCAGAAAAGCTGCCAGACCCGCCAATAGGAAGAGTCCCACCATAAATTCAATTTTTCGTGTCAACATAGAGTCACCAGAGTTAATCATCCATTATGCGCCGGCGCCAAAATCAGCGGGCAAACATCAGCGCCGTCAATAAGAAGTCCAGCGCCAATACTGCCAGGCTGGACTGCACCACAGTCTGGGTGGTCGCGCGGCTAATCCCTTCCGGATTAGGCACCACCTGATAACCACGATAGAGAGCTATCCAGGTCACCACTATGGCAAAAACAAAACTTTTAATCAGGCAGTTGACTATGTCCTGCCGCCATTCCACCGCGGCCTGCAGAATCGACCAGAAGGCGCCATTGTCTATGCCTTTCCATTCGACCCCGACCAGATAACCGCCATAGATACCCACAGTGGTAAACATCAAGGCCAACAACGGCATGCTGATCACCCCGGCCCAGAAGCGCGGCGCAATCACCTGCCGCAGCGGATCTATCGCCATCATCTCCAAACTGGAGAGCTGCTCTGTGGATTTCATCAACCCCAGTTCAGCGGTCAGGGCCGAACCGGCGCGGCCGGCAAACAGCAAGGCGGTGACCACAGGGCCAAGCTCCCTGAGCAAGCTCAACGCTACCATGGGGCCCAGGCTCTCTTCGGTGCCAAAGTCCACCAGGATGTTGTAGCCCTGCAGCGCCAGCACCATGCCGATAAACAGTCCGGAAACCAAAATGATCACCATGGACTGCACGCCGACGACGTAAACCTGTTTTATCAGCAGTGGCAAGCCTTTACGTGGCCGTGGCAGCTGCATCAGGGCGCCCCAAAGCATCACCCCCGCCTTGCCGAGCCCTGTCACCAGACTCAGCGCATTGCGGCCAAGATTGGCTATCGAATCAGTCAAGCTCACCGAGCAACTCCTTCTGATAATCCTGCGCCGGATAGTGGAAAGGCACGGGGCCGTCCGGCATACCGTCGATAAACTGCCTTAGCTGTGGATTGTCGGCCTGCTTAAGCTCGGCCGGTGAACCTTGGGCTATGATGCGCTTATCGGCGATCACATACACATAGTCGGCAATACTCAGCACTTCACTGACATCGTGGGAAACCACCACAGAGGTGAGATTCAAAGCATCGGACAGCTCTTTAATCAGCTTCACCAGCACTCCCATGGAGATGGGATCCTGACCGGCAAAGGGCTCGTCATACAGCACCATTTCCGGCTCGAGTGCTATGGCGCGGGCCAAGGCTGCCCGGCGCTGCATACCGCCGGAAAGTTCGCTTGGCATCAACTGCGCCGCGCCGCGAAGTCCTACGGCTTCAAGCTTCATTAACACTATGCGGCGGATGATAGCTTCCGGCAGCCCTGAGTGCTCCCTGAGTGCAAAAGCCACGTTATCGAACACATTCATATCGGTGAACAGGGCACCGCTCTGGAACAACATGCTCATCCGCTTACGGGCTTCAAACAGCTCGTGGCGGCTCAGCTTATGAATGTCCTGACCATCGAACAGCACCTGGCCGTGATCCGGAGTCAACTGCCCACCAATGAGCTTCAGCAGCGTGGTCTTGCCTATGCCGCTGGGCCCCATGATGGCAGTAACTTTACCTCTGGGAATCGTGAGGCTTATCTGCTCATAAATCACCCTCGAGCCACGACTGAAGCCGAGATTGTTGACCTCGACCAGGGGAGAAGGATTTTGCTGCTTGCTGGATTCCGGCATCAAAATGAAATGGAGACCTTGTCTAGTGGAATTCAAGTTACGGCGCAGCTGTAGCACCATGGCACATAAGGCCCGCCGTTATAAGGCTTGATACTGCCGCAGACTTACTGAATTGACGCTGAATGGCGCCCGGTAACCCGTATGGCCAAGCCAAAGATAAGCGATAAATTGTACGCAATTGAGGATAAGCACACAACTGAATCAATAGTATCGCGCCGTGATACTTTCAATTTGTAGCAAATACGGCGAAAATGCACGCCAGAATCCGTAGCTTTGTTTACTGCATGTTATTCAATATTTTCTTGCTGCTCGCCGGCTTGTCCGTCCTGGTCTGGAGTGCCGATAAATTCGTTTATGGTGCCGGGGCTTTTGCCCGTAACCTGGGGTTACCCCCCATGTTGATAGGACTGACCATAGTGGCCATGGGCAGTTCGGCCCCTGAGATGTTCGTCGCCGCCAGCGCCTCCATGGCCGGCATGCCGGACACGGCCGTGGGTAATGTGCTGGGCTCCAATGTCGCCAATGTCAGCTTGATCCTGGGGTTGACCGCTCTGCTTGGGGCTATTGCCGTCAGCTCCAGGACCCTGAAGCGGGAGATCCCCATGATGCTGGGTGCCACAGTGCTGGCGGGTTACTTCCTGCACGATGAGTATCTTAGCCGCAGCGAAGGGGTTATTTTACTGGCGCTGTTCTTCGGCCTGATGGGCTATCTTATCTGGCATGCGCTGACCAATAAGACCAAGGATCCACTCGCCGACGAAGCTGATGCCGAGATCCCCAAAGATGTGCCCACTGCCAAGGCGGTACTATGGTTGATAATAGGCTTGGTACTCTTGCCGCTGTCGGCGGATTGGATGGTGGACGGTGCCGTAGGCATCGCCAAGTCTTTTGGACTGTCTGATCTGGTTATCGGTCTAACCATCATTGCCGTAGGCACCAGCCTGCCGGAACTGGCGGCCTGTGTGGCCGGTGTGCTCAAGAAAGAGGACGACCTGGCCATAGGCAATATTGTCGGCTCCAATCTGTTTAACATACTGGCGGTACTGGCAATACCCGGCCTTATCGCCCCGGGCGTAATCGATGCCGCGGCGACCGGACGCGACTTTTATATGGTTTTGGGCACCAGTTGTGCCCTGGCACTTCTGGTGCTGAGCACAGGCAAACAACGTGAACTCAAACGCTGGCACGGTGCCTTACTACTGATAAGCTTCATCGGCTATCAATACAGCCTGTTTCAATCCCACTAGCGATGAAGGGCAAAAAGACGAGAGACAACTATGGCAGAAGCTAAGCAACTGCGCCAATGGGGCCGCAGAGTAATAGATATCGAGAAACAAGCACTGGACAACCTGTACCAGTTTGTTGATTCCCCCGAATTCGCCCAAGCCTGCGAACTGATCCTCAACTGCAGCGGCAAGGTGATAGTGATGGGGATGGGGAAATCGGGCCATATAGGCAACAAGATTTCTGCCACCCTCGCCAGCACGGGCACCCCGGCATTCTTCGTTCACCCGGGCGAAGCCAGCCACGGCGACCTTGGGGTGTTGAGTGAAAACGATATCGTATTGGCTATCTCCAACTCGGGAGAGTCCAGCGAAATTCTGACCCTGATGCCCGTCATCAAGCGCCAGGGGATCCCTATGATCTCCATGACAGGCAAGCCCGAATCCACCATGGCCAAGCTGGCACAACTGCATCTGTGCATCAAGGTGCCAGAAGAAGCCTGCCCCTTGGGGCTGGCGCCGACCTCCAGTACCACGGCCACCCTGGTGATGGGTGATGCCCTGGCGGTCGCGCTACTGCAAGCCAAGGGCTTTACCAAAGATGACTTTGCCCTGTCGCATCCCGGCGGCGCTTTAGGACGCAAGCTGCTGCTCAAGGTCAGTGATGTAATGCACAAAGGCGAAGAACTGCCGCTGGTCACAGAAGATATCTGTATAACCGACGCCCTCTATGAGATCTCCAAGAAGGGCCTGGGTATGACCGCCGTGGTCAATCAGCAGAAGCAACTCGTGGGTATCTTCACCGATGGTGATTTGAGACGTGTCATAGACGCCGGAGTCAACCTGCGTACTACAAAAATCAGCGACGTCATGACCCGTGATTGCATCACCAGTGGTGACAATATCCTCGCGGCGCAGGCGCTGAAGGTGATGGACGAGAATGACATCAACGGTCTTATTGTCATCAATGGCGCCAATGAGCCGATTGGAGCACTCAATATGCTGGATATGGTCAAGGCGGGGGTTATCTGATGAGTCATCAAGGTTTTTACGGGCCCATAAGCGAAGATAACTGGCAAAGAGCCGCCAAAATCAAACTGCTTATCTGTGATGTCGACGGTGTCTTCTCCGATGGCCGCATCTATATGAGCAACAGCGGCGAAGAGCTGAAGGCCTTCCATACCCGCGATGGCTATGGGGTGCGCTCGCTGCTGTCCTGCGGCATTCAGGTGGCGGTGATCACCGGCCGCAAGTCCCAGATAGTCGAAAACCGCATGACGGCCCTGGGGGTAGACAAGATTTATCAAGGCATAGACAACAAGCTGGAGCCCTATGAGGCGCTGCTTAATCACTATGACCTCGAGCCTGAACAAGTGGCCTATATAGGTGACGACATTGTCGACTTGCCGGTGATGAAGCAAGTTGGGCTGGCGGTTTGCGTAGCCGATGGCCATCCTTGGGTAAGGCAGCACTGCCACATGGTCACTCAGATTGCCGGCGGCCATGGTGCACTCCGGGAGCTGGCGGATCTTATCCTGCTCAGTCAGGACAAATTTGAAAATGCCCACGGAATGAGTATATGAATAGGGTCACCCTGGCCATTATTTTGTTTTTCTCCACTGCACTTATCCTTTACTGGCAGGTGCAGAACAAGCGTAACGCTCAACAGAGTGAGGCGCCTGTGGATGTGGTGCGGCCTGACTTTGTCGCCGATGACCTGCGCTCGGTCAACTTTGATGAGCAGGGCAATGTCGCCAGTAGGGTCGCCGCAGCGCACATGGAACATTATGAAGCCAGTGAAAAGACCTTCTTCAACCAACCGGTTTATCTGGTCTATCCGGACAAGGGCGAGGCACAGTGGCGTCTGTCTGCCAACGAGGGCAGGCTCAATCGCAAGAGTAACCGAGTTGTACTTGAAAATAATGTTATCATCGACGCCATTAGCCCCAATGAACCGATCCAGAGCCTGAAAACCAGTTATGTGGAGCTGGATCTGGACACCATGATCATGACCTCAGATCGCGAGATCCTGATCGAAGGCAAAGACTTTAATATCAAGGGATCCGGCCTGTACGCCGATCTCAATGCTCAGCAAGTGAAGCTGACCAGTCAGGTGAAAGGAACCTATGAAACCAAGTAAGCTTTTTATCGGTGCCCTCTTGTGCATCACAAGCCTGTCGGCAGTGGCCATTGAAGAAGATCTGCTGCAAAAAGTGGAGATCAGCGCCGCCAATCAGTTTGCCGATATCAAAAACAAGCGTGTGGTATACGGCGGGCCTGTCACAGTCACCCAGGGCAGTTTGAAACTGCTGGCCGATGAACTCACGGCTTACACAGAAGACAAGAGTGGCGAGCGGATCCTGGTGGCCAAGGGCTCACCCGCTACCTATACCCAGAAACTGGAAGACGGCCGTCTGGCCAGTGCCAAGGCCAAAGAGATCCACTACAACATAGACAGTCGTATCATGACCCTGCTGGGCCAGGCCAAAGTAGAACAAGACGGCAGCGAAGTAACCGCCGAGAAGATAGTCTACGACATCAACAAGCAGCAGCTGGAAGCGGAAAGCAGCGGCAAAGGCCAAGACAGGGTAACCACTGTTATCCAGCCGGAAAACTATCAGGATCTCAACAAGAAAGAACAGCAGCAGGAGCCGCAATGACCAGCACCCTGACGGCACAGAATCTGGCAAAGAGTTACAAGAAACGCAACGTCGTCAAAGACGTCAGCCTGTCGGTCAATACCGGCCAAATCGTGGGGCTGCTGGGCCCCAACGGGGCTGGCAAGACCACCACCTTCTACATGGTGGTTGGGCTGGTACAGAGTGACAAGGGCCGTATCTTCATTGACGACGACGAGCTGACCCTGGATCCCATGCACCTGCGAGCCCGTAAAGGCATAGGCTACCTGCCACAGGAAGCCAGTATTTTCCGCAAGCTGTCGGTGCATGACAACATCATGGCCGTGCTGCAAACCCGCAAAGAACTCAACAGCGACGAGCGCGAGGAACAACTCGAACAGTTGCTGGAAGAATTCCATATTACCCACATACGTGACAGCCTGGGGATGTCCCTCTCCGGCGGCGAACGCCGCCGGGTGGAAATCGCCCGGGCATTGGCCGCCAATCCACAGTTCATTTTGCTGGATGAGCCGTTCGCCGGTGTGGATCCCATCTCAGTTATCGATATCAAGAAAATCATCGAACAGCTTAAGTCCCGCGGTTTGGGGGTGCTGATCACAGACCACAATGTTCGCGAAACACTCGACGTTTGTGAGCGAGCCTACATAGTCAGCCATGGGCAGTTGATCGCCGAGGGCACACCCGCTGAAATCTTGGACAACCAGCAAGTGCGTGCTGTGTACTTAGGCGAACAATTCAGGCTATAGTTAGGATCATGTCATCCGGTGGCAATTCCGGGTATTATAGTTTGTTATTATTGAATTTTTTCCTTGAAAAATAACGAGTAGGGATTAGCGGTATAATGAAAGCGTCACTCCAGCTCAAACTGGGTCAACAGTTGACCATGACACCTCAGTTGCAACAGGCTATTCGCCTGCTGCAACTGTCGTCCCTTGAGCTGCAGCAGGAAATCCAGGAAGCCTTGGAAGCCAACCCTCTGTTGGAAATGGCCGAGGACAACCAGGATGACGCTATCGACGACAACCACAAGGAAAACGACGCCGGCGAGTTGAGCGCCAAGCAGGAAGATGGTTCCACGGTAGAAACCTCAGAGGCATTGAACAATGAGTCTATGCCGGATGAGCTGCCTATGGATACCACCTGGGACGAAGTCTTTACCGCCGCCAGCGCCTCAGGGCCGGCCATGGGCCGTGAAGATGATATGCCCTTCCAGGGTGAAACCAGCGAAGGTCTCTATGAACATCTGGAATGGCAGAAGAACCTGACCCCGTTTTCCGATACCGACGACGCCATTGCCACCGCCATTATTGATGCCATCGACGAGCAGGGCTATCTGACCCAGAGCACAGAGGAGATCCTCGAAGCCATGGGCAACCCTGAGATTGAGCTCGATGAAGTCGAGGCAGTACTCAAGCGGATCCAGCACTTTGACCCTGTCGGCATCGCCTCCAGAGATCTGCGCGAATGCCTGCTGATCCAGTTGCAACAGTTCAACACCGACACCCCACATCTGGCCGACGCCCGCTTGTTGATTGACGAACATCTGGATCTCATTGCCGCCCGTGACTTCCGCACCCTGATGCGCAAGACCAAGCTCAAGGAAGATCAACTGCGTGACGCCATCAACCTTATCCAGAGTCTCAATCCCCGCCCCGGCTTGCTGGTGCAGCCGATGGACGAGGAATATGTGATCCCTGATGTCAGTGTCTGGAAGAAAAACGGCCGCTGGGTAGTAGAACTCAACCCGGACTGTATGCCCAAACTCGGGATCAATCAGCAGTATGCTGCCATGGCCCGTAGCGCCCGCAGTCAATCAGACAGCCAGTTTATTCGTGGTCATCTTCAGGAAGCCAAATGGTTTATCAAGAGCCTGGAGAGCCGCAACGACACCCTGCTCAAGGTGGCCAACTGTATAGTGCAGTTCCAGCAGGGATTTTTTGAATATGGTGAAGAGGCCATGAAACCCATGGTGCTCAACGATATTGCCGAGGCGGTCGAGATGCATGAATCGACCATCTCCAGGGTCACCACTCAAAAGTATATGCATACCCCTAGGGGAATATTTGAATTGAAGTACTTCTTCTCCAGCCATGTCGGCACCGAAGATGGCGGAGAATGCTCTTCCACGGCGATCAGGGCTTTTATCAAGAAGCTCGTGGCAGCGGAAAACCAGAAGAAGCCTTTGAGCGACAGCAAGATGGCGCAACTTCTGGCAGAACAGGGAATCAACGTTGCAAGACGCACCATAGCCAAGTATCGCGAGGCTATGATGATACCACCGTCGAACCAGCGTAAGAGTTTATAAATCCACAGTTGGAAATTGGAGGAATCTTTCTATGCAAATCAACCTGACAGGACATCATATCGAGATCACCGACTCACTGCGTGACTACGTGGAAAGTAAGTTTTCTAAACTTGAACGCCATTTCGAACAGATCAATAATGTGCACGTTGTGCTCAATGTACAAAAACTGCAACAGATAGCCGAAGCCAAGATCCACCTCACAGGCGGCGAAGTCTATGCAACTTCTGAACATGCCGACATGTATGCCGCCATCGACGTTCTGATTGATAAATTGGATCGTCAGGTCATTAAACACAAAGAAAAGCTGACAAAACACTAACGATGGAACTGAGTACCATCCTGCGGCCGGAGTGCACTACCTGTGCCACTCCGGGCAGTAAGAAAAAGGTACTGGAGCTGATTAGCGATCTCGCTAGCGCCCAGTACCCCACCCTTTCCTCTCAAGCGATTTTTGAAAGCCTTTTGGCCCGCGAAAAGATGGGGAGCACAGGTATAGGTAATGGTATTGCGATTCCGCATGGCAGACTACCGGACATTACAGAGCCGATTGCCGTGCTGGTCAAATGCGAAGAGCCTATCGCCTTCGATGCCATAGACAACCAGCCGGTGGACATACTGTTCGCCCTCCTGGTGCCCGCAGATCAATGTCAGCAACACCTGAGTACCCTATCCGCCATGGCTGAAAAGCTCAGCGATAAGGCGATACTCAAGCAGTTGCGAAAATCCAGCGACGAAACAGAACTCTATCAGGTGATCACAGGATGAAACTCGCCATAGTCTCAGGCCGCTCCGGTTCCGGAAAATCCGTTGCCCTCAGGGTACTCGAAGACCTGGGTTACTACTGTGTGGATAATCTCCCCCTGCCCATGATTGGCAGCCTGTTGGAAAACCTCCGTGGCAGCAATGATCTGGTCGCCATCAGCATAGATGTGCGCAATATGCCGGATCAGGAAAAGGTGCTGGAACAACAGTTGGCGGCCTTGCCGGAAAACACCCAACTGACCAGCTTCTTCCTCAACGCCTCCGATAAAGTGCTGCTGAAGCGCTACAGCGAAACCCGCAGACTGCACCCCCTGTCCAAGAGCAAAGTCTCACTACAGGATGCCATCAAGCTCGAAGGCAAGCTGCTGGAACCCATGTCGAAACTGGTGGATCACTACATAGACACCTCGGCGCTGAACATCTATGAACTCAGTGACACAGTGCGGGAAATTCTGCTTGGCAGTGTCGATAAAGAGCTGGTGATCAACTTCGAGTCGTTCGGCTTTAAGCATGGTATGCCTCAGGAAGCCGACTTCATGTTTGATGTGCGCTTTCTGCCCAACCCTCACTGGGAGCCGGCGCTCAGGCCACTGACCGGGCTGGATGAAGCTGTGCAGGAGTTTCTCAGCCGCCAGCCACTGGTGAACAAGTTTATCTGGCAGATAGAAAATCTATTGGAAACTTGGCTGCCGCACCTGGAACGCAACAACCGCAGTTACCTCACCATAGCCATAGGCTGCACCGGCGGCCAGCATAGATCTGTCTATGTCGCTGAGCAGCTCGCCAAGCGTTTTGGCAACAGCAAACACAAGGTACAGGCCCGTCACCGGGAGCTGAGTAATGGCAAAGGTTGAACGGGAAGTCACCATAGTCAATAAGCTGGGCCTGCATGCCCGCGCCGCCACTAAGCTGGCGGTGCTGGCCAGCGAGTTCGAAGCCGATATCACCCTGATCCAAGGCGAGAAAAAAGCCTCGGCCGCCAGTGTGCTTGGGCTCTTGATGCTGGAAACAGGTCAAGGCAAGAGTATTCGCCTCATCGCCGAAGGCCCGGATGCCGAACCCGCGATGGACGCTATCTGCGCCCTGATCAACGCCCGTTTCGACGAAGCCAGCTAAAGCCTTAGCGCTGCACTCTTTGTTTCTATAACACCCCAGTCTTGAGGTAACATATCCTCGCTTTGCATCACAGGGGGAACTGCATGCCAATAGAAGCGCTCGACCAAGAGCTGACAGAACAACGTCTTACTCAACTAAACCAAGCTCTTAGCAGTGGTATGTTCGTGCATGTGCGCGACATGCTACAGCGAATGACGGCTTCGGATATCGCCTTTATTCTCGAATCTTCACCGCCGCGTACCCGTCAGGTACTCTGGCAACTGGTGGATCAGGAGCAGAGCGGCGAGATCCTCGAAGAGCTGGGTGAGGATATGAAAGACCAGCTGATCAGCCTTATGAGTCCTGAGCGTTTGGCGCGAGCGACCGCGGGTATGGATACCGATGACCTGGCCTATGTGCTGCGAAGCCTTCCCGATACCCTCTACAAGCAGGTACTGCACTCCATGAGTGCCCAGGACAGGGCCAGGGTCGAACAGGCGCTCTCTTATCCGGAAGACAGCGCCGGTAGTCTGATGAACACAGATACCGTGACCCTGAGGCCTGACGTCAATGTCGATGTGGTGCTGCGTTATCTGCGCCAAAGAGGCGAATTGCCTGAAGCCACTGATACCCTCTATGTGGTGGACAGGCGCGACATATTACTCGGCGGCGTCAAGCTCTCCAGCCTGCTAACCTGTAATCCCACCGCCGGGATCCGCAGCATAATGGATCCCGAACTTGAGAGCATTCCCGTCACCATGCCGGACAATGAAGTGGCCCAACTGTTTGAACGCCACGACTGGGTCTCGGCGCCAGTGGTCGACAGCGAAGGCCATCTGCTTGGGCGGATCACCATTGATGACGTGGTGGACGTTATCCGTGAAGACGCCGAACACTCCATGATGGGTATGGCGGGGATGGACGATGATGAAGACACCTTCGGCCCCGTGTTCAAGAGTGCCTTTCGCCGCTCCCTATGGCTGACCTTCAACCTGTTTGCCGCCCTGCTGGCCGCCTCGGTCAGCAATATGTTTGAAGGCACGCTGGAAAAATTCGCCACTATAGCAATTCTGATGACCATAGTGCCCAGCATGGGCGGCGTTGCCGGCAACCAGACACTGGCGCTGGTGATCCGCGGTATCGCCCTCGGCCACATAGGCCAGAGCAACTCCCGCTGGCTTATCGGCAAGGAATTAGCCATCGGCTTTCTCAATGGCCTGTTGTGGTCGGCGCTGGTATTCACTGCCGTGTGGATCTGGAAAGGCGATCTGGCACTCGGCGCCCTTATTGGCGGCGCCATGTTGATCAATATGACGGTAGCCGGTCTCGCAGGTGCCAGTATTCCGCTGATCCTGAAAAAGCTCAATGTAGACCCTGCGCTGGCCGGCGGCATGGTGCTGACGACTGTGACGGATGTAATAGGCCTGTTCGCCTTCCTGGGATTGGCGACTCTCGTTTTAATGAGCTGAGGCTCAGGTTCTAATGGGCTGAAGGCTTGGTGTTGATAGCCTGAAGCTCTGGCCTTGATGAATTGCAGAAATAGCAGAGGGCGACCAGGTTCGTCCTCTGACTGTGGAAAATAGCGGGTCAGTCTTTAAGCCAGTGCACCTTGGGTTCATCCTGTTCACAGAAGACAGAGACACACTCATTGCGGCTCACCAGTAGATATTCCTGCAACTTGAGATTGGCGCTGGCCATAAAGCCGCTGCGTTCGGCCTCCTGGCGATACCAGCCACCGTTGGAGATACGGAACAACCAGCCATTGGAGAGGCTGCACTCGGTCCAAAACTCCATCAGATCGCCTTCATCCAGCATCCGACAGCCAACCACAGAGTCAAAGTGCACCAATGCCCGGCAGCCCTCAACACTCAGTTCAATATCCAAGCCCTGACTGTCATAACAAAGGCGGATAAATCTCACCTCGTCGCCGAGATAATCTGTCGCTATCGGTAAGCCTTTGGTTTCGAGCATGCTCCCCCCTGACAAGGACATAATGCCCTACTTTAGAAGGATAATAATTGCCCGTGCAAGCTGATTTGGCCAAAAAACGTGAAATACCTATAAAGAGAGTGCGAGTCAGTTCAGAGCAACTGACTCGCATATCTCCAGAGTAAAACCCGCTTCCGCCGGATAGAGATTTAGGGCTTAAGCGGTGCTTCAAAGCCATAAGAGGCCAGAATGGATTGTCCCTTGGGAGACAGAATATACATGGCCAGTGGCCAGGCGGCAGAGTCGGCCTTATCCAGCACCAGCATGCCATAGTTGGCACCCACTGCCAGCGACTCGGGCAACGCCACTATCTTGAGATCAGGCACTTCTTTCTTGGCCAATACGGCATTGGTGCAGTAGGTTAAAAATACATCCGCCTGTTTGTTGGCCATCACCCAGCCATAGGGATTTTTGCCTTTCGGCGCCTTGGCACTGTCGGCGCCACCGGTCAGCTTGAGAGCCTTGGCCGCCAGTTTGGCCTGACTACCGGGCTTGATAGCTTCGGCGCGGTCAAACACCTTGAAAGCATAGTCACCGGCAGGGTCGGCCTTGGGAGTGGAGGTGCCCAGCTTGATCTTGCTGTCCAGCAGAGTATCCAGCATATTCTCTGTCGTCAGAGGAACATTATCTTGCGCCAGGGCGCACAGGCGGTTACGGGCAAACATCACCACAGGCGCGCCCTTGCCTTCCTGCATCAATTTCTGTGGGTGTTTCATATTGGCCGAAGCAAACAGGTCGACCTTTTCGCCCTCTTCAATTCGGCCTCTGAGCAAGCCTGAAGGGGCAAACTGGGCATTGACCTTAACGCCGCCATCGGCCTGATAACTGGCGATAACATCCGTCATGGCGGTCTTCAAACTTCCCGCGGCCCTGAACTCCAGATCCGCCGCCTGAGAGAAGGCGGGCAGTAACAGGGCGAGTAAGCAGACGCTCTTTTTCATTTATTTTTCTCCGGTGTATAAGATACAGATGCCGCTAAACTCAACCAAACCGCATCACAAATCAACGCACCACGGCAAAACTTGTCATAAATTCCCCTCAAGATCACGCCACCTGACAGGGAAAACCGAAGAAAGGGACAATTTGACCCAATAAAAAGGGCCGCCTAAGCGACCCTTAAACTTAAAATCTTAGCCGAGAGGACTAAGAATAATCTCTACCCGACGGTTCTGTGCCCGTCCCTGAGGGGTGGCATTGGAAGCGATTGGGCTGGCCTCACCTCGGCCTTGGGTCAATACCCGCTGTCCGGATACACCTTTACGGATCAAGTAATTACCAACCTCACTGGCGCGAACCTGTGACAATCTCAGGTTGTAGGACTCAGAGCCACTGCTGTCGGTATAACCCACTACATTCAGTTGAGTCTTGTCATATTCCTTGGCCACCAGCACTACGCTGTCCAATACCCGCATGGCGCCGCTACTGAGATCTGTCTTATCGACCTGGAAAGTCACTTCATTGGGCATGTTGAGCACTATGGTATCGCCCACCCGGGTCACACTGACACCGGTAGACGCCAGTTGCTGACGCAGCTTGGTTTCCTGCACATCCATGTAATAGCCGATACCACCGCCTACGGCAGCGCCGGATGCTGCCCCGATCAGGGCACCCTTGCCCCTGTCGCTCTTGCTGGAGGAGGCCACACCTATGGCCGCGCCGGCTACGGCACCTATCAATGCTCCGTTGGTCGCCTTGGCAGTCTGTTGCTCATTGGTATAAGGATTCACAGTGGTACAGCCAGTTGCCAGCATTGCCAGCATTGCCAGCAACAGAGGGGCGGTCAGAAAAGCGCGCTTTTTCATGTTATTTTTCCTTCGTCTGCTTGTTCCAAGCTAAGCGGAACCTACCTGGCGCCAAAGTATATAGCAGCGCCTCAAGCAGACAATCCCCCGGAGGCCATAGAGGCGGCAAATCCGCACGGCGTTCAGCATAGATTCAGTCAAATCCGACATTTCCTAACCAGGATTGTCAGCCAAGTGTCACGGCGCTGACATCAAATGAAGTCCCAAAATAGAGCAGACTGCACTCTATTGGGTGGCACCAGGCAGATACACCCGATAATGAAATGAATCAATTTTCTTTTATATCAACATATTAAAAGAAGATTAAAAACTGGCATGTTTCTTACATACCTATAAAGCAGTATTCCACTGTTCAGGAGTCATGATGAAAACACTGATGAAAATGCGCAGCAGTTGGCATTCACTCTGGCATTGCCTCAAGCACTTGGGCTACAGCCAATGGGATGTGGAATAGCAGAGGTGGAATCACAGCTCTGGAAAACCATTCTTGAACCATCAAGGAGGCAGCATGGAAATTAACGAGCAGAAGCTGCGACAGCAAGCCATTAAGGAAGTGACCCAAAACGGCAGGCTTATGTTTGACGTTGCCCGTCAGCATGGGATCTCCACCAAACAGGTTTATCAATGGCTGGCACAGAATGAAACAACAAGCAGGCCCAGGCAATCCCGGCTGATGGGAGAACTGCTGCAACTGCAGCAGCGCATTCGTCAGTTGAGCCAGGAGTTCACCCTAATCCGTTAAAGTTTCGACAGGAGCGAACCTGACACACTGTTATCGCCCCCAACGATAAAAAATGTACATATAACAACTATAAAGCGCTACATTTTTAAGGTTCGTTCCTGTCATTTTATTGCCGTTACTGGCCGCTTAGACGCTTGCCGAAAGAGATAGCATAAGCCGCGGATCTCAGCCGCAGCACAGGGTCATCACTGGCGGCAATCCCTTTACTGAGCACATTGGGATCAAAATTCAGCTTGTCACAGGCCGAAGCCGCAACCGAGTCTATGGTCAGGCGCCCGAGAGTGACCCTGGGTCGGTCCTCCGGCCACTGCTGTGAAGGGTCCAGCAAGGGATCCCCCTCCTCGGCCAGGGTCAGCTTAAGCTCAAACTGAGCCGACCCTGTTTTCAGCCTCTGCATCAACCTCTCCTGCAGAAAATCATCCGGCAATTGTGCCAGCTCGGCATCCGTCAGAGGCTGCTCTCCGTCCACAGGCCAAAGCTCCCAGCGACCAAAGCGCTTTTGCTGGTCTTCATTACCAAAGATAAAGCTGTGAATGCCAAAGTAGTTGACCGATGTATAGGCCGCCGGCGGATTGTTCTGCTTGAGCCACTGCCCCTGGCGGGCGGCATCCGGATGCTGCAGCAGATAGCGTGCAACCGCGCCGGTTTCCCCCTCACGCTGAGCCAGAGAAGCGCGCAGCAAACCAAGAAAACTGTCCGGATCTTTCCCCGGAAACACTGGCGTACTCAGCCCGGCCAACTGATGCACCTGCCCGTCTGGCAGTTCGATGCGTACGCCTATCCCCCTTGGGCTGCGACTGGTATCGGCCACAAAAGGATCGCCGCCCGCCATGGAAAAACGTACCTGAGCGGGCAGTGCTTGCTCTGTGGCAAACAGAGGTAACTCCTTGAGCCAGGGCTCCCCTGCACTTGGCTGGAAACTGCCAATGGTACAAATTCCCTTGGCATGCCCCTTACGTTCTCCCGGATGTTTACCGGAAAGTGCTTCAAATACTTGAATAAAATTATTTGCCTGAGCCGCCATTACCGAACTGGAGCCCAAAGCCCCCAGCTGAGTCCCCAAGAGTAATAACGCAGACCAAACCGATACTCTCATGCTTACTCCTTTTGTAAAAATCAGAATCCAGGCCTGAAACAGGCCGCCCAATCCAGACCGGGACACCCGGCGGATTATTTCAGGAGAGACCCAAAGGCCATGCTATGCTGAGGACGGCAACAGACGACAGGAGGCGGCAATGCAATATCGGATTGAGCAAGACACTCTGGGCGAGGTCAAGGTAGAGGCAGACAAATACTGGGGCGCCCAGACCCAGCGCAGTCTGGAAAACTTCCCCATAGGTCCGCAAGCGAGTATGCCAAAGGCCATCATCCACGCCTTCGCCCTGTTGAAAAAAGCCGCAGCCCAGACCAATGCCGAGCTTGGGCAACTGCCCAAGGACAAGGCTGCACTCATCGCCAGAGTTTGCGATGAAATCTTGGCGGGCCAACTGGAGCAGCACTTTCCACTGGTCATTTGGCAGACCGGCAGCGGCACCCAAACCAATATGAACCTCAACGAGGTGATAGCCAATCGAGGTATGGCTCTGGCAAATAAGGCCATCAGCCTGAGCCCGAACGATGATGTCAATCGCAGCCAGAGCAGCAATGATACTTTCCCCAGCGCCATGCATATCGCTGTAGTGCTCAAGACCTGCAGACACACACTGCCGGCCATAGGTGCACTGCGCGATACCCTTAAACGCAAGTCACAACAGTTCGCCGATATTACCAAGACCGGCCGCACCCACTTTATGGATGCCACCCCACTGACACTGGGACAGGAGATCAGTGCCTGGGTGACTCAGTTGGATAAAGGCATAGGCACCATAGAGCAGGCGTTGGCAAACTGCCGTGAATTGGCTCTTGGCGGCACAGCCGTGGGGACTGGGCTCAATTCTCCCGCAGGTTATGCCGAGCGCGCCGCCGAACTGATATCGTCATTCAGTGGTGAGCAGTTTGTCAGCGCGGCCAACAAGTTCGAGGCACTGAGTGCCAGCGATGCCATGGTGGAACTCAGCGGCGCCTTCAAGCGCCTGGCGGTCAGCCTGATGAAGATAGGCAATGATGTTCGCATGCTCGCCAGCGGCCCCCGTTGCGGTATAGGGGAACTGCAGTTGCCTGCCAACGAACCCGGCTCCAGCATAATGCCCGGCAAGGTTAACCCGACTCAGTGCGAGGCGCTGACCATGGTGGCGGCTCAGGTGATGGGCAACGATCTTGCCGTCAGCATAGGTGCCAGCAACGGCCAATTTCAGCTCAATGTCTTTCGGCCGCTCATCGCCGCCAATTTGCTGCAAAGCGCCGAATTGCTGGGTGATGCCTGTCTGAGCTTCGATGAACGCTGCGCTTCGGGGCTGGAACCCAACCGCCAGATGATCGCCAAGCAGCTGCAGCGCTCCTTGATGCTGGTCACCAGCCTCAATCCTCACATAGGCTATGCCAAGGCTGCCCAAATCGCCAAGGACGCCCACCAAAGAGGCATTAGTCTGAGGCAAGCTGCGTTGGAGTCAGGACTGGTGACAGAGGCCGAGTTTGATACTTGGGTCAATCCGGCAAACATGTTGGGCCCTTTCGAGGTTAAATTGTAAATTTGTATTAAAACGTATCAGTATTAGAGCTAATCGCTGTATTATGCCGATTCACCGCCATATGGTCGGCATTTTCAACTGATACGCAGTAATTTACAGAATGAAATACCAAAATATCTTGTTGGCACTGAGCGCGCTCATGCTGACCCAATGCAGTTCACTCGACCTCAATCAATGCCAAAACTCAGATTGGTTTTCCCTGGGGCTTCAGGATGGCAACAATGGAGCTCATGCCAGCAGAATCAATGATTATGCCGAGGATTGTGCCGAGTTCGGTATCCGGGTCAATCATAGCGATTGGCGCGAAGGCTATCTAAAGGGGCTGCAAAATTACTGTCAGCCGGAAAATGGTTACCGTGTCGGTCTGGCGGGTGAAGGCTATGCCGGGGTCTGCTCCAGCAACGCCTTTGTCGAACAGTACAATGCCGGCTACCGCCAATACCAGCTCAATAAACGCGCCGATGAGATCCGCAACCGCCTGCGTCAGATCGACTATGAGATCCGCGATCTGGATAAGAAGCTGGTGTCCATGACAGACAAGGCCAGCACTCTGGAGAAGAAAAAACAGCTGCTGAATGAAAAAGATAACCTGGTGAATGAGCTCAGGTATCTTCATGTACCGGATGTGCAGTTCAGATGGCAATTCTGAGGCTTGCCTTCGATATCAAGCTATCCAGCGCCAAAACTCATGAGTTTAATCTGTGCGCCTGTTTTCAGCCCCAGATAAAATTGTGACCGTCGAAATAGGTCCTAATTTCGTTCCTGCACCTGCGGTGGGCTTTCTGCCTATCTGCACCGCAGGTGATGGCCAGCAGCTTAGCTAGCAGCTAAAACCAAGTTCATTGGTGGTTTGGGCTCAAAGCCATGATAGCCACTGTGCCAGCGGCCTAAAGTCGTGGAGCTTCGCCCCACACCCGAGGAAAGGGGGCTGTATCGACTCGCCCCCTTTCCAAACCCCCAGCGACCCGCGACGCAGCGGAAAACCCCTTGTGCTTATGATGCCAATTCGCTATCGCGCCAGACGCTCAGAGTCACATCCATGTGACTCTGGCCCAGCTCAACATCCTGTTTCGCGCTCGTTAGCTCGTCGCTAGGCGACACTCGCCCCTGATTCGACTGTCGCTGCTTCGGCATCCATGCCTCAGCCACGTTATTTGCGCCAACGGCTTTCGGCGACACCGAGGGGGAATTGGTGCAATTCTATTAACACTGAGTAGCTGGAAGCATTTCAGAGTTCTGCAGATATACACCTAATTCCAGGCACAGGCGAAACTGTGACCTTCCGAGCCAAGGATGGCGAGGCAGAGCTTACACGGACGTACTCGCAGCGTGTCACAGGATCGCCTGTGCATAAGCCTGCGGCAGGCAATTAGCAACATCCGTCGCCGGAAGCTCGGGCAATACTGGCTTAGATACTTTTAGCTCAAAGCCCTGATAACCGCAGCGCCAGCTGCACAACCCCTTTCTGGTGCCAACAGCTCTGGCACTTCCCCTATCCCAGGGTTAACTTGGCAAGTTGAATTCAAAGGAGGAAACACGCAATGTCCGACTGCATATTGCAACCCTTTCAGCCGCAATGGGCCGGTTTGTTGCTCTCCTGGATAGCGTCGGCAGAGGCTTGTCTGCGCTGGGCAGGCCCAGGGCTGGGTTGGCCGCTGTCTCCATCAAAGCTGCAGCAGCATCAAGCCCAGGCAAACCTCACCCCTTTGGCGCTGACAAGAGTCGAAGACAGTGACCAAGCTAGCCTGGATAGCGACTCACTACTGGGCTATCTGGAACTGCTGGCCAGAAAACCCGATGAGATCCGGCTATGCCGGGTGATCTGCTCACCCAAGCATAGAGGCAAGGGGCTGGGGCGGGAGTTAATGCGTCAGGGTATAGAGCGCGCCTTTGCCGATCCCAAGGTTACGCATCTAAGCCTAGCTGTGTTCCATGACAATCTCGCGGCCCGCCGCTGCTATCAGGCTCTGGGGTTTGAGATAGTGGCCCGAGGCCAGCTGGCGACAACGGAAACGAATGATTTTCCCGCTTCTGATGCTGAGTTACTGGAAATGCAGCTCCAGCGCCGTCACTGGTTTAAACAGAATGAAAAGATTTTTTAAACAGTGAGTTAATTCACTTCCCTTTTATAAGGGCCATGCCAGAATAGCCGCCATATCCGAGTATTGTGTTGTTTCGGTGAAAATCATGTCCAGCTCTCTCAAGGGAAACGCTCTGGCGGCCTTCTCTTTCGTGCTTTGGGGAATACTACCCCTCTACTATCAATTGCTGCCGGATGCGGCCATCTTCGAATTGCTGGCCTTCAGGGTCATCTGGTCAGTGCCCTTTATGCTGCTGGCCTTTGTCCTGCTGAGACGGCCGTTACCTGCCTTTGGCGCGCTGTGGCGTGATAAACGCTCCTTGCTGCTGTGCTTTGCCGCCGGGCTTATCATGTGTATCTCCTGGGTCAGCTTCACCTGGGCCCTGACCCATGGTCAGGTACTGGCGGCCAGCCTGGGATTCTTTATTAACCCTCTGTTTGCCATCGCTCTGGGGGTGCTGTTCCTCGGCGACAAGCTGAGCAAGGCGCAACTGGCCGCCGTGGTGCTGGCCATTGCCGGTATTGGCTGGCAGGTATATCAATATGGCAGCCTGCCCTGGTTGTCTTTGGTGATGGGCAGCTTTTTTGCCCTCTACGGGCTGCTGAAAAAGTTTATCCGCTTTGACTCCTTCACCTCGGTTACTCTGGAAGCACTGTTGCTGACTCCCTTTGCTTTGGGCTACCTCTGTTATCTGCTGGCCACAGAGCAAAGCGCCGCACTGGTTGGCGGCAGCGAAGGCATTATGCTCTATATCGGTTCGGCGCCCGTGACGCTGGCGCCGCTGATCCTATTCAGCCTGGCGCTGAGATACACGAGTCTGTCCATGGTGGGTTTGCTGCAATACATTGAGCCCAGCCTGCAATTTTTGCTGGCGGTGGTCATCTTTGGAGAGGTGTTTGATGAGGTGAAACTGGTGAGTTTCTCCCTCATCTGGGCCGGGCTGCTGCTGTGCTCGCTGGAGGCCTTGCCCGGCCTGCGTCGCAGCTTAAAGCGGGTCTAACTTCCAGGCGCGGGTCATCTCGCGCTTGCCAAGGGCGCCGGGGTAAGCTTTGACCTGAAAACCGGCGGCCTTGAGATCTCGCTTGAACTGGCCATTGGCGCAGTAAGACACCAACAAGCCGCCCTGCTCCAGCAACCCATAACACTTTTTGAAGTTATCCAGCGCCCATACATCCGGCTGCTTACTGGGGGCGAAGGCATCGTAATACACCAAGTTGAAGGGTTCGCCCTGCCACTCGAGCTGCTCAAGCTTGCCCTTGACCTTACGCAGCACAAAACCCGGCATGACTTCCACATCCTGATCCCAGGGAGCGGCGTGCAAGGCATCGAACAGCGGCGCATACCAGTCGGGCAGCATGCCCTTGTAGTTCAGCCCTTCAATCAGCTCGGCGGACAAGGGATAAGGCTCTATGGTGACATAGCGCACCTGCAGCGGCGCCAAGCCACTCTGCTGACGCGCCTTTGTCAGTTCCAGTACCTTACCCAGGGTCATGAGGGCATTGAGCCCGGTACCAAAGCCCACTTCCAGAATCGCCAGATGGTCAAAGTCCTGCAACACCTGCTCGAGCCCGGCGTGGATAAACACATAACGGGATTCGGCCAACGCCCCCTTGTGGGAGTGATAGGTCTCATTGAGTTCGGCATTAAATAGAGTGTGTGACCCGTCTTCGGTCAACTGCAGGCTTACGTGTTTCATCTCGACTCTTAATCATCTGTGCAGGGAAAGCCGGGGCGCTCGCCCCGGCGACGGGCAATTATCCCAGAAAGGCGATAACTGCCGCAAGCCAATTACCCTTGGCGCTCCAGCACCTGCTGCACCACGGCCTTGAGGGTGGCATAGTCGATATAGCCGGGGATCACTTCATCACCTATGAGCAGTGTCGGCGTGCCGCCAAAGCCCAGTTCAGAGAAAACTCTCACATTGGTATGCATCAACTCGTCGGCGCTCGAGCTGGGCTTGAGGTATTGTTCAGTGCCCGTGGCCTTGGCGACCTGCTGCAGTGAGTTCCCTGTGTGCATGCCATTCTTGGCCATTAAGAGTTCATGTACCCGGGGGAAATCCTTGCGATCCTGCTGCCAAACCTCGAGGGCAAAGGCGCCGGAAGAAAGCTCAGTGCCCTGGGCCTTTATCTGCCTCAATGGTACAAACACATTGACCACCTGTAAGTTTGGGAACTCCTTTAAAAGCTTGGCAAATTCCAGTTCCATCCGCTTACAGTAGGGGCAGTTGTAGTCGGTAAACACCACCAGTTGCAACTCAGGCTTGCTGCTGCCCATGATCGGCATCTGCGGGTTGTTGAACAACCAGTCCTTGTGCTTGGCCAGCGCTTGCTGCTGCAACTGCCGCTGCTCCACATAAGACTCTATGCTGCCGAGCACACCGGGAATGATCTCCGGATGCTTGACCAAAATGCTGCGGATCTGCCCCAATTGCTGTTCCTCTTGTTGGCTCAGCTTCTGCTCTGCCGCCTGTAAACTGCCGCTGGCCGCCAGCAGCCAGGCACTCAATACTATCCAATATTTCATCTTGTTATTCCTCAAATTAAATTCATTTTTGTCAGCCAGAGTCGCAGCCAGATCCCCGGCCAACTTGTGACTCCTGTGGTGCTGCTGCGGATTTCGCCCTGATAGATAAACAATAGAGTCGGAGTCGCCGACACTCCAAGGGAGCGCGCCAAGGCGCCGCTGGGGTCATTGACCACCTCAAAGCCGTAGCCCTTGTTTTGCAGGTACTGCTTGACCTGGGTGTTATTGCCCGACTGCAGCGCCACGGTCACCACCTGCTCACTGTCACTGAAACCATCTACAGTGCCGGACACCAAGGGACAGACGCCACACCAGCTGGCCCAGTAGTACAGGATGACCGGGCGCTCCATACTCATGGCGGCAATATCCAACTGGCTGCCGGCCAGGCTCTGAACCGCTAATGGCGGCAGGGTTTCCGGCATCTCGCGGCTGCGAAAGGCATCGAGGGCAACACTCACCACCAGAATGAATAACCCATAGCCGAGCAGGGTCTTGAGCCATTGAAGCCCCTTGTGGGCCGGTTTATTTTTCTGGGTCATTGTCTGCTCTCCGCTTCGGCCAAGGCCGCCAATACTCCATCACTGCTGAGGATTACCGGTAATGGGTTACCGGTGGGGGTTCCCGGGCCATAGACCTGATTGAAAGGCACCCCAAAGCGGCCATTGGCCTTGAGATAGGCGGTAATTTCTTCGCTGGGCTTGGTCCAGTCACCGCGCATTAGCAGCACTCGGTCATCGCCGAGGGCATCATAGACAGGGTTTTGCAGCAGCACCCCCACCTTGTTGGCCTGACAGGTAATGCACCAGTCGGCCGTGACATCGACAAACACTGTCTTGCCCTCATCGACTGCCTGTTTGAGCTGCACCAAATTCAGCGGTTGCCAATGGTGATCCGAAGGCAAAGGGCTAACCCAGGCATCCCGGGTCAGATAACCTACCCCGAGCGCCAGGCTGGCAAACAGAAAACTGCCGCCAATGGCATACACCATTACCTGAGTGCCATAACGCTTGCCCAGCAGTCCCAGTGTCAGCAACAACATCAAGGCGCCCAGCCCCAAGATAGCCGCAACAGAGAAGAAGCTTTGCAGCAGGCTCAGCAGCCAGAGACAGGTTGCCAGCATCATCAGCGCGAACACAGGCTTGACCCAATTCATCCAGCGCCCGGGCTTGGGTAAACGCTGCGCCAACGCCGGCCACAACGCCAACATCAGCCAGGGCAAGGCCATTCCCAGCCCCATGGCGCTGAAGAGGGCAAACAGCATGGGATAGTCGGCGCCGAGAGCGAAGGCCACCGCAGTACCGAGAAACGGCGCGGTACACGGCGTAGCCAGCAGCGTAGCCAGCATCCCCTGCAACAGGTGGCCGAGGCGCGAATCATCACCGGCACCGGCCAGACGGGTTTGCCACTTGGAAGGCAGGTTGATTTCAAACACCCCCAGCAGGTTGAGGCCGAAGCCCCAGGTCAGCAGCACCATAAAGCCGATAAACCAGGGCTGCTGGAACTGTATCCCCCAGCCCAGCGACTGACCGGACAACTTCAGCAAGCTAAGACCGGCGGCAATCAACCAGAAAGACAGCAAAATACCCAGTGCCGAAGCCATAAAATGGCCGCGAACCTGACTGCGACTGCCCTGGCTGCTCATCATGACCCCGTGCACCTTCATGCCCAGCACAGGCAATACGCAAGGCATGATGTTGAGAATAAGGCCACCGGCCAGCGCCATCAAAAACAGGCTCCACAGCGGCAGGCTTGGCTGCGGCTTGGCAACATGGCCTGTGGCGATGGCACCGCTCAGTTCTGCCGAAAGGTGTGTGTCGGCCAGATGGATCAGCAGCGGCTTGCTCTCCAGCTCTGGCGTTCCCAGCCAATGTTTGACCCCGAAAGTGGCGGTCAGCCGTTTGCCATCTATCTGGATCTGCGGCCGGGAGAAGATCAGCTCACTGACTGTCTCATCCTCGCCGAACAGAAACAGATCTGCCTGTTGCCAGGGGCTTGCGGCTTCTATAGCCAGTTGCAGCAACTGCTGTTTTTCATCCCAGACAATCGACTGCAATACCGCGCCGCCATCGCCCTGTGGCACCTTGGCCATCGCCTCGCCCCACTGGTGCAAAAAGCCATCATCGGCCTTAAGCCCGGCGGCCTGACCGCTCAGCTCCACAGGGTAATCGGTCAACACACAGACATTGGTGCAAGAAGACAGGGTCAGGGTGCCCTTGAGCCGAAACGGCTGCCCGGGATCCTTGAGGCGAATAGTCAGTGGAAACAGGGTATAGCCCTTGTAACCCAGGGTTTCTATGCCCTGCAACACATAGCGCTGCGGCAACGGCCAGTGCCAGTCGACCGTGGCAATATTCTCCGAGGCGGACCAGTCCAGGGTCGGCGGGATCCCGCCTTCCCCCGGCGCGCGCCAGTAGGTTTTCCAGTCGCCGCTCAGGGCCACATCCAACAGGGCGTTGAGCTCACCGACTTGGCCGGCATCGACATCGGCCAGCGTCAGTTGCACCTTAACCGGAGGATGATCCGGGTGCTTGAGCCAGCCACTGCTCCGCGGCTCTGCCAATGCAACTTGGCTGAGCAGCATCAGACATACCGCGAAGGCATGCCATATTCTTTTTAAATACATGAAATTAGCTCCAAAATAAAACATCAGAACCCGGTGTTAACCGGCAAAAGTTCAGGATGTTTTCATTCCAGATACACGCACAACACTGAGTGTCGCCTTCGTTTGGAGACTATGGGATGGGAGAGATAAACACTGAAAGGCCGGGTACTGCCGAGCCAGTTGAGCAACAGCAGAAACAGCAACAGGGCCGTGAGTCCCAGTTGCAGTACCACAGGTTGCAGGTTCAGCATATGGGAAGACAGATGACAGGGCTCTTCATTGAGCTGCGCCTTGCCCGCATCATTGGCGTGAGTCGGCGCAGTATCAACACCAAGTTGCGTCAGCTGATGCTGGGCCTTGAGCGGGCAGGAACCAAACAGCGAAAGCTGCTGACCAAAACAGAGCAGGATCACCAGCAGACTGATGATCAATGACACCAGCGCCCTGTCTTTGAGGGAGAAGCGGTTAACACCGAGTGAAAACCCCATGCTGCACTTTGCTCTGTATGGCCCAAGAATGCCGATAGGGTTCCATGATTGGTGACAAAGGTCAATCCTGAAACCGCTACCGTAACCAATCCTTGCTTGCCATCTACGCCATTGGCAGGATAATCAAACCTACCAAGCCAAAGTTTGCGACCCCAAGATGCAGCTTAAACCTCTTACCCAAGGCAGATACTCCCAGGAATGGCAATCAGACTACCCTCTGGTGGAGCGGGTATTGCTCAGCTGCGTCAGCGAGCAGCGCCGCTTTGCGCCGGGAGAGGCCTTGATGCAGCAGGGACAGAAGCTGAATCAACTGGTACTGGTGCCCAGTGGCAAAATCGCCATGAGCTACAGCGCCCGCAACGGCCGCAACTTTCAACTCGGCACCCTGAAATGTGACTCGCAGCTATTCGGTGAAATGGAGTTTTTCACCCAGTATCCCTGTCAGTTGGATATTCTGGCAGAAACCACCCTGACCTGCGGCATTATTCCCGCCGACAAGCTGCAACAAGCCCTGGGTGAGCACCCCAGGCTGGCGCTGTTTTTCGCCAGTGCCATCGCCATAGATTATCAGGACACAGTGGACATCTTCACCCGGCGTATGCTCTACCCCATCAGCTACAACATTGCCTACGACCTCTACCACCAGCAGCTGGACGATCTGCCGGTATCTGGGTTCAACAAGGGCTATCTGGAGGCTGAGCGTTTCGGCACTACCGCCAGAGTCTACCGCCGGGCGATACAATCTCTGGAAAATGCCGGGTTGGTTCGGCGCAGCAAGGGCAAGCTGGAGATAATGGATCTCAAGGCGCTGCAGAATTTTGTCGAGCAAGGGGAGCTTTAGCTCCCTATTCGCTGAGAAGATCTTCAGGCTTAGGCCACAGCCGCCTCGGCCTGACGCTTAAAGCCAAAATTGGACACCAACAGCATCAGCAAGATCACCCCGTAGAGTACAGGGATGGCATACATGACGGTCTGCAAGCCCACTATCTTTTCCGCCATCGAGCTGATCGCCGGGCTGAACATGGCACCGGCACTGCCGCTGATCAGAATGAAGGACACATTGCGGCTACTGGCTTGTTTCACAAAGGAAACCCCATAGGCGATAAAGGCGTTATACAGCGCGGCGCAGACAAAGCCGTAGCCATAGGTCAGGTATCCCAGGGTTTCGAGATCGCCACAGCTGACAATCCAGCTGGTGAGCAGCAATGCCAACGAGATGATCATCAACAGGAAGTGGCGGATCTGCATCCGAGTCACTATCAGGGTTGAGATCATGGCGCCCACCAACGCCGCCGACCAGTACTGGGTGATGATACTGCCCGCCTCTTCAAACGGGATCTCAAACTTCTGCTTCACAAACATAGGCGCCCAGGTGAGGAAGGTATAGAGCGCCAGCATACCCAGAAACAGCCCCAGACCGCCACTGATAATGCCGAAGTTCCACTCGGAACGCTGAGCGGACTGCGCCTGTTCACCCTGGCCCTGCACCCGGCTGAATGAGGTGAAGGCCGCCAGTGCCAAGGTCAGCAAGGCCACCAGGCCTACCGCCAGATAGCTGTAACTCCAGGCCAGTGAGTGTGTCAGTGCATAAGTGGTGATCAGCGGAAACACCACCCCGGCCACGTTAAAGGTGGCATCCTGCACCACCAGCATGGTGGACTGGATTCGCTCCTGCCACAGGGACACCACCAGAGTACCTGCGATACACAAGCCGATGCCGCCGCACAAACCCACCAGCGTCATGGCCACCATAACCACTGTCAATGAGGAACCAAAATGCAGCGCCAGCGCCGACAGGAAGATGACGGCATAGCTCAGCAGTGTCATCGGCTTGATACCGACCTTTTCAATCAACAAAAAGGCCACAACAGTACCCGCCAGGGCGCCGCCGTTCAGCAGTGAGAAGATAGAGGCCACATCGTTGACATCGGCTCCGAAGCGGGTGGCAATCGGCTCTATCAACATACCGAACTGAGAGGCGAAACCCGCCATGATAAAGTTGGCCAGAAAACTGATGGCCGTCAGTGTGATTTTATTATTCATTTTTTATCATCCATCAACGTATTAGGGAAGGTGCGAATAAGTCCTCGTGGCCTTCTCTTTTGTAGAGAGTGGCTTGCAAGCCTGCCTGCTGTGTTGTGCTTCTTGCAAAGGACTAGGGCCATTTGCTGCGAACCACGTCTTGCATCCAGGCCCGTAAGCCGACGCAGAGCACACATGGGACTTGTTTGCACCTTCCTTAGGCCACGGCCAGCGCCAGCGAGATCATCTGGTTAAATGACAGCTGGCGCTCTTCGGCACTGGTTTCTTCACCTGTGAGGCAGTGATCCGATACGGTCAGAATCGCCAAGGCCTCGATGCCGAACTGCTGCGCCAGGCCGTAGAGACCGGCCACTTCCATATCTATCCCCAGAATGCCGAAGCGCTCCAGCGCCGGGATCAGATCTTCATCCGGGTCATAGTAGAGATCGCCGCTGAACACATTGCCCACCCTGACATTCAGCCCCTGGGCCTTGGCCTGTTCCCAGGCCTTGAGCAGCAGCGGGAAGCTGGCCGAAGTCGGCATATGATAACCTGCGCTGCGCTTGGCGTTGGTGACTGAATCTGTCCCCGCCGCCTGAGCCAGGATCACATCACGCATCTGCACCTGACGCTGGGTCGCCCCCAAGCTGCCCACCCGAATGATGCGCTCAACCCCGAAGTCGTTGATCAGCTCATGACCATAAAGCACCATGGAGGGGATCCCCATGCCGTGGCCCATTACGGAAACCGGCTTACCCTGCCAGCTGCCAGTATAACCCAGCATATTGCGCACCGAGGTCACCTCGCGGGCATCATCGAGAAAGTGCTCGGCAATGTATTTGGCCCGCAAAGGATCGCCGGGCATGATAACTGTCTTGGCAAAATCGCCTTTGGCGGCGTTGATATGTGCTGTCATAAGCTGTTCCTCGAATAAAAACTGGTCCGAGTCTACCGGCGAAGCCAAAAAAGCCTTGAGGACAAAAGTCCGCTTGCGGGGATTTGTTTACCAAAATGCCACACTCCTCTCAGCCAACTAAACGGCTATTTTAAGGCAGGCACAGAGCCGAGCCGGCACTATAAACTTTGCAAACGGCGCCAGCGCTGCTTTAGCTCCTTGTGATTACTGCGCACCAACTTCCAACGCTCGCAGGCATTGAAACGGGCATAGTCGGCAATGGCCCTGGTAAGTTCGGCCAGCAATCGATCATCCAAAGGCCGATTGGCATACTCGGGCTCCAACACCAGGTTTTGCAACAGCAGGCATTGGCGCGGCCGGTCGGCCTTGACATCGACCCGGCCGATAAACTGCTGGCACCAGAGGATGGCCAGGCTGAAATAGCCGTAAACTCGCTTTTCCTGCGGCAGGTACACTTCCAGTTGATAGTCAAAGCCAAACCATTGCTTTAAGCGGTTACGTTGAATAACCAGGTTATCGAAGGGATTGAGCAGCCAGACCCGCTCCGGGATCATGGGCGCCGCACTCAGTTCTGCCGGGCAGAAATACTGCTGACCATCGACCT
Organism: Shewanella sp. BJSY2023SW005; assembly: GCF_047314585.1. Taxonomy (NCBI): domain Bacteria; kingdom Pseudomonadati; phylum Pseudomonadota; class Gammaproteobacteria; order Alteromonadales; family Shewanellaceae; genus Shewanella; species Shewanella sp. BJSY2023SW005. The sequence continues at coordinate 10,455 of NZ_JBKORJ010000023.1, read as the reverse complement.
TAAATTGCTGCAGTTCACCGGCCTCCAGCCCCTGGGCCAACACCCGCTTGATAACCGGCCGCATGCCTTTACGCAGATAGGCAAACTGGACCTCTGAGCCAAAACCGTTGGCATTGAGAAAGCGGTTCACCAGATACCGGCCAAACTCCTCATCGTCGGGCACCCGGGTATCTATGCCCGGCGGGAGCACCCGCTCGGCCAAATCATAAACCTTTTGAATCACTCCCTAACACTTTGAAATAGCTATCAATACTTGTATTTTGTTGGATCTTTTTAGTGTTATATATGGATTAATTTAGATCTAGTTTGCAGGTATAGAGCACAGAAACTGAATATTACATACAACCAGAGTTTTCCCTTGATTGACTACCAGAACGTACCTGCCAACTAATCATAGGTTCAGTATAGATAACGTTACTAGTTTTATAATATAACCAACCACCTAATTCTAATGAGAGTGAGTGACATACACAATCGATTGAACTACAAGCACCTTATGTCTATATTGGTTCCTTTCAATCAGTATGAATCAATGCTCATTGAAGTTAAGTTGATTCATAAACAAAAGGAAAAATTTATGGATTACGAATCAGATATCATTCCACTACTAAAAGAGTACGAAGGAACAACGCTTCGTAGTATATCAGGGAAGGCTGATTTAACCGTTGAATACGTTTCAGAAGAGGAGTATACAGTTCGATGCTCTGATGGAAAGGCGTTTACTGAGACACACAAAAGAGCGAAAGCAGTTTTCGAACAACTCCAAAAAGACAACGTCGTACATGCCGTGTAGTGGCATAGTGAATTTGGCCATCTAAATAGACGAAGTGATAGACTCACTTTTCGCAAATGGGTGGCAGATATGAAGAACACAAGACCGACATTCAGCGCTGAGTTTAAGCTAGAGGCTGCTCAGCTAGTAACAAAGCAAGGCTACAGTGTGGCAGAGGCTGCAATCGCAATGGGAGTCAGCAATTCAGCCATGCGAAAGTGGGTAAAACAGCTCCAACAGGAACTGCAAGGCGATTCTCCCAAAGGCTCACCACTTACGCCTGAGCAACAGCGGATCCGTGAGTTAGAAAAGAAACTTCGCCGCATCGAAGAAGAGAACATTATTTTGAAAAAGGCTACGGCTCTCTTGATGTCAGACTCACTGAACAGTTCTCGCTAGTCGAGAAACTCAGGCAGAGCCATAGTGTAAAACTTATTTGTTCAGTATTTGGTATTCATCGCAGCAGCTATAAGTATTGGCGAGGTAGACCCAGCATTATTAGCTCAGAGCAGGTGAAACTGCATAGCTTGGTGCGAGGGGCCCATAAAGCCAGCAACGGCTCTGCAGGTGCAAGAACCATCGCCAATATGGTGACAACTGCGGGTATACCATTGACGCGTTATCGCGCGACAGGGTTGATGAGAAAACTCGGATTAGTGAGCTGCCAGATACCCCAACACCGCTACAAAAAGGCGGATAAAGAACATGTCGCTATCCCTAACCATCTTGCTCGTCAGTTTGCAGTGACGGCGCCAAATCAAGTGTGGTGTGGCGATGTCACGTATGTGTGGACTTGCAAAGGTTGGGCTTATCTGGCGGTCGTGCTGGATCTATTTGCCCGTAAACCGATAGGTTGGGCCATATCCTATTCGCCTGATAGTACTCTAACGAGTAAAGCCTTAGTGATGGCTTTTGAAGCGCGAGGCAAACCGAAACACCTTATGTTCCATAGCGATCAAGGTAGTCACTATACGAGTCGTGGCTTCCGACAGCAGCTTTGGCGTTATCAGATAAAGCAAAGCATGAGCAGACGAGGAAACTGCTGGGACAATAGTCCGATGGAGCGTTTCTTCAGAAGCTTAAAAACAAAATGGATACCGATGACCGGCTACCGAAGTATCAGTGAGGCTCGGGTTGAAATATCACGATACGTGACGGGGTATTACAGTCAGCTTAGACCGCATCAATATAACGGTGGGCTGACACCGAACGAGTCAGAGCGAAGATACTGGCTTGAATACAAAACCGTGGCCAATTTAACTTGACCACTACATATTAAGCACATAAGTCCATATATAAAGTATGTAAAATCATTCATGAAAGTGAACTAGGAAAGTATTATGGAATGCGTCAGCAAAATCGTATATAGGCAACTAACAGATGCCGATTTTTTTAACATCAACAAACCCAGAGATATGGAACAAGGAGGGGGAGGTCAGACTTATATAGACTTCCCAACAAGAAACGTTAGTGTAAATAATTGGGAAAACTTTTTTAGTGGTATTGTTAACGTAAATAGAACAATCGCAGCGCAAGGACCTAGCTGGCAATTCCCGATCTTTAGCCTTGGACTTGACGGCCCCTCAACTGCACCGATTCAAAATCTCAAAGTCTATCAACGTCGCGGAGCGTCTATATGCATTTCTAGTCAAAAGCTAGACTCTTCACGCACTAATCGAGTTAGAGCCTGGCATCCAGATGCAGGTTTTCCATACCCAGCTGATAACACACAACGAGCTCTCTGCCCAAGCGGATTAATGGTTTATTTAGCAGCAACGACTTCAGGAAAAGTATGGGCTGGCTGGTATTTAAACGATGGAACGACACCACTCCCTTTTTCAGGCTATCAATTACCCGAACTCAATGAAATGTTTGAAACACATCATGATCAAGAAGGTTACAGTGGTCTTATTGAACTACCTACAAACACTCTATTTCTCGATCCTCTGGATTCAAACACCCCATTGAAAACTAATTATCCAGCAACGCCCCCAGTTGTATCTAACCCTCCAGTCCAAATCAATGAAGAACAACATATTGACGATCTGTTTTTAGAAGATACGTCACCCAACACGCCAGTTACGCAACAAGAACGTGTTGTGCAAATAAGACGCAGAAATAGAGGTTTGGTCTCTACGCTAAAATCACTATACAATCATACATGCCAAGTTACTGGAACTGAGTTCTTGTTCCAAAAGAAAGATGGCACGTATTATACAGAAGCCCATCACTTAATTCCTTTGGGTGAAGGAGGATCTGACCGAGTTGAAAATCTCATTGTTATATCACCGCAAATTCATAGCATGCTACATCACGCTAATGTCACAGGGCTTGATTTAAACAATATTACTTTTGATGCTGCTGGCTATGGACACTTAAACTTCTATATTAATGATAAACTATTCACAATCACATGGCACCCTAGCCATGCATCATTACTTTAATCTAAATACAGGCAGAAAAACTGCCTGTAATATTTTATCTCTTATTCAATAAAATTAGATATTCTGTTAGATTATTTTTCAGCTTGCTATTATTACTTTTAAATCTTTTATGGTTAAACTCATCAATATAAACATCTCCAAATGGCTTCAACAAGCTTTGAAAATCATCAACAGTTAACAAACCATCTTCACTATAACTGATTAAAAACCTATCACAATTCATATCTTGAAATATTTTTCTAAACGAATCTCTGATTTTGGTTTTAGTACAAAAATTAGAGTACTGGTCACGCCAAGGCCTTAAGCCACTAACACCTATAGCTTCGGGCTCATCACCTCTGGCTATAGTTTCTAATATATGATAATTAGCAGCGTACTGCCTTTTCATATAAGGAGGATCAATATAACACAAATCAGCAGTGATCAATTTAGCGTTATCTTCCGCATATCCCTGCAAAACCGTATGATTATCCACGTCATCTTTTAAAAGCAGCTCCGTTTTATACAGCTTTAACTCATCTTTTGCTCGTCCAGAGAGCTTTGCCATATAATGGCCATAAGTACCAGCAATATTTGCAATATCATTAGTACACATGATTAAGTCATGATTTAAAAGACTATATTCATATGGTTCTAAACAACCTTCACTTTTTAGAGTTTCCAATTCCCTTCTAATCCCATCAATTTTCTTTGCATTTTCAGGACTATAGTAATTTCTAGGTCTATCTGTATTTTTAGGTTTCCCCTCACTAGAAAACTCTGTCCAAAAATATCCTTTTTTAGGCTCAGCCATACTAAGAGCTTTAAGCATTAAATCATAACTTGTTTGTTCAACACTCAAACCTAGTTGGTTCTTTATATACTTACTAGCTTTAGAAAAACTTGGCTCCTGGGAAAATTTTAAGTTTGTTACCGCATGATGATAAGAGTAAGTCATTAAATCATTGGATATAACATTATACCCACGACATCTTAATTCTTTAGATACAGTTGCAGTACCACACATTAAGTCAACGATAGTATCACCAGTTTCACACAGGTCATTCACTTTATTCAAAACAACATCAAGTATTTTTGACTTTGAACCAATATAACGATAACCCATTAATCTAAACCTTTCTTAAAAATATCATCTATATCTATCATTTTTAGAGCTTTCACTGACTTTAACTCTTGTGATTTTGCAATTGCCATAAAAATACACTTGTAATCTTCATAGCCTAAACCATATATATCAGCGACCAACCTTTCAACTTTTGCATCTAACTCATTTGGAATTGCTTTACCACTTCTCATTATTTCTCTTAGTTCATTAGCATATTTTTTAGCACGAGTTAAATTATCTTCTGAAAGTTTTTCCAATTTAGGTGCAGGGATACTTAATATCTGTTTTTGAGTTAAATAAGGGTGGCTTTTCCACTCAATCTCACCATTAGACATAGCTACAAAAAAGAATGCCATTCTAGAGTTAAGAATCATGATAAATAGCTCAATGAAAGTTTTATTATCGACACTTTCTTTCAACTTGAACATATATACAACTTGGTTTGTTAGACAAGAACCATAATCTATTGTGGCTGATATACCTACTCCTGTTTTTCTTACAACAATTTTATTGCCACTATACACCTCTAAGTTCTTATAATTTATTCCTTTCTTATCTAGCTCAATCCAAAGATCATTATTTAAGCCATACCTAGATATAGCCTCACCAACAATTAATTTTCTACTAACACCATAATCATACTTATGTATGATTACACCTTTATTTTCTTCAGAAACCACATTCAAATAATTGCATTTTTTACATGCATATTTTTCTTTCTTAGGCAAAGGAGACCAATCACCACAACTAGAGCATTTAGTAACGTTTCCCTTTTTTGATAATTCAACGCCTCTACTTCCTCGCAAGTAATTACCACAAGTCATAGGCATGTTTAATACTTTTGAGTAAACTTGATTTAGTGATTCATCAATATCAATATTGAAAATATAATCCTTGTTATTTAAAAATCTTTCCTGTGGAACTAAATGTGATAGTTTTACTTCTGCCTCAGTGAAAGTAATTACATTGCTTAATAGCTTTTTCCTATTTTCGCCTGATATTCTAACACACTCGACCATGTGTTTTTTGCTTGCATTTTTTTTCTTACATATTACAACTGCACAAGCTCGATTGACACCAGGAAAAACACCTTCACCAAACCTGCCGATAAAACGGATCTCCGTGTTTTTAACCAAAAACTCTCTCAGCTTACATCTTTCTTGATAGAATAACGAGTCTGGTATTATAAATGCAAAGACGCCACTTACTTTTAATTGCTTATATGCCATTTCAATAAACAAGTCAGATGTATCATATTGACCATAGCGTAACGAAAAGTCACTTTTTTCAATTAGTGCTTGGTAACTACTCACATCCGCTCCCCATGGCGGATTAGCTATAATTAAATCAAAACCATCTGAATTAACACCAAGCTCTTTTCCTAATACATCCCACCCCTCGTCACAAGGAAGTGAGTGAGGACATAAGCCATTATTAGATACACCAGTAAAAGTGTCTGGAAGTCTTTGAGTTGCTACATCTACTGATTTGGGGTCTATATCAATTCCATACAACATTGGAGGAAACTGCTCAATATTACTACATGCAAATGACACAGCACTCAGTAACTCACCATCCCCACAAGCGGGATCTAAGACCAATAGCGTATCATTAGCTCTTGTATCCAAATAACTAATAGCTTTACTCGCGACATACTCTGCTAGCTCCGAAGGAGTGTAAACAACACCATTACTCTTTTTTAGTTCTTGTTCAGAGAGTTTATTTCTTAATACATCAAGAATTACTTCAGATGGGTTCTTCCCCCCTCCAACTACTTCTAGCTCATTGAGTAGCTTTTCTGGGATTGTTACAGACACTTCCAGACCTTGTTCGCTTTTCATACGGATAAAATTCCAATCCTGTCATTAATGACAAGCTGAGAATTTTCACACACTGAGAGGATTGTAACAAGGTAGATTTTAATAGTTCAACACACCCAAAGCCCAATGCCTTTAATTTCATAAACTTAAGAAAAGCCACCACTTTAACCCCGTTTCCTAACATATGGTCAAGTTCACCACTAATTGACTGTCACTGGCCCCCTCTGATATCTAAGAAAACCCGAAACTATAGAGGTTAAGCAAGAAGGCAGCCAGCACTAATAACAAGACACAAAAAAGCCGCAGTCACCTTACGCAACTGCGGCCTTCAAAAAAGTATGTTATCTACTACTTCAGCTCATAGAACAGCTCGGTCAAAACCGCTTCACCAACTTGTTCCACTAACTGAGCAACAAAACCATCAAACTCATCAGTAAACCAAATTTTCGCCAAGTCATACTCAGCGGCAACTTGATCCAGTGATAGATTGAGAACCTTACCCTGATTCTTAGCTCGACGAGCCTTGTCATTCAGCGAGGTAACGGCTTTATCCAAATCACCACCAGCAAGCAACGTGGGATTAGCAAGCAACAAATGGCGCGCAGACGGATAGAGCTTGTTACCGTAGAACATAGGTTTGGACTGACCCTTTAACTTCTCACGCTCGGTGTGCGCAGCAGACAGCGCTTCCTCTACAGATATGCCAGCCTTTATGCGGTGGTTTCATATTTTGATGTACATCGATAAATCACTAATTCCCCAACGCCCTTACTACACACACCGCAAAACCGCCTATCTCAAACCGACTTTTCGACTATCCATCAAAACGATCAGTTCCCCCATACCATACAAACCAAAACATCATAGCACCGTAAAGTCACCATGGTCGTACCATGGTTCTGGTAACTCAAAGCCCTTGGCAATACTGGCTTGTGCGACGGCTGCTTTTTTGCATTTGTTGGATTTACTGGGATTCCCTTGCGCACAGAATCGTCATGCGACGAACCATATATGGACCATGGGCGAAATTTTAAGGAGGATAAAGAGAGCCTATTGGAGCGAGAAAAGCGTTGATAACAAGAAAAGAAAACTGAGGTAAGCGCCTGAAAAGTCGAACATTTTCAAACACCTAAAACGACGAAAGGCCGCTATAAAAGCGACCTTTCTATGTATGGTACCGATGGGCGGACTTGAACCGCCACGCCCGAAGGCAACGGATTTTGAAACCGTTCACGCCGCAGCACCATTAACTCGCCGCGCATAAATAGCTGTTCCAGCGCCTTCTTGGCCGGTTTCCAGTCCCACCAACTGCCACGCTGATCACTTGGGTGTTCAAAATCACTCGCCTTGAGCGGCCCCTCGGCGCGCACTCTGGCAAGCACTTCCCGCATCAGGGGCTCGTCCGGTTCAAACCAGTGTTTATCCCCCTGGCGCAGTTGCTGTTTGCGCTGCAGGCTGTATCTGTAGTCACTCATAGGCAGATAGGCCGCGGCGTGAGCCCAGTACTCGAACACCTCTTTAGCGGCCATAGCCTGTTGCAGCTGCTCGGGGTGATAACCGGGCAACCGATTGTGCAGCACATGGTGATGGGCCCGCTCGACCACATTGATGGAATCTATCTGCACATAACCCAGCTGACGGATCACGGCCGCCGCCGAGTTCGCCTGTTGCAACAAGCCCTGGCGCTGCAGGTTAAGCCTGAGCCATTCATCGATGGTCAATGGTCCATACAAGGGTGTATCCATGGTGCCTGGCTCCCGATAGCCTTGGTTTAGCGTGGCGCTATGATGACAGCTCAATGCCGCTGCCAATACGAGTAATCAGTTTGCCCTTTTCATGGCTTTCGACGCAAATTTGCACTTCAGTTCACAAAAAAAACGGTTTTGTTCATGGCCGGAGTTGAATGGAAAGCCGGATTATGCGCATATAGCTGCAACCTTTATTAGAATCGACAATAACCAAGGTACATTATGAGCTCACCTTCCTCTGCACGCTGGCCGCGGCAGATCCCCTTTATCATTGCCAGTGAAGCCTGCGAGCGCTTCAGTTTTTACGGCATGCGCAATATTCTGACTCCCTTCCTGATGACCGCTCTGCTGCTGTCTGTGCCGGAAGAACTGCGTCAGGGCGAAGCCAAAGATGTGTTCCACTCCTTTGTGATCGGGGTGTATTTCTTCCCTCTCCTGGGGGGCTGGCTGGCCGACCGTTTCTTCGGTAAATACCACACCATTTTGTGGCTCAGCATAGTCTATGTGATTGGCCATGCCTTCCTGGCGATTTTCGAAACCAGCAAAACCGGCTTCTACTCGGGCCTGTTTCTGATAGCCCTGGGGTCGGGCGGCATCAAGCCGCTGGTATCCTCTTTCATGGGCGATCAGTTCGATCAAAGCAATAAGTCGTTGGCGCAAAAAGCCTTCGACATGTTCTATTTCACCATCAACTTCGGCTCCTTCTTCGCCTCGCTGTCGATGCCGCTGCTGCTGAAATTCTTTGGCCCTTCAGTGGCCTTCGGTATCCCGGGGGTATTGATGTTTATCGCCACGGTATTTTTCTGGGGCGGCCGTAAACGTTATGTCCACCAGCAACCCGAACCCAAAGATCCACACGGCTTCCTGCCGGTGCTCAAGAGCGCCATCTTCACTCCGGTGCCCGGCAAGGCCAATACAGGTTTACTGCTGAGTGCCATAGGCATACTGCTGGCGCTGTTTTCCCTCACCCAGTACAACAGCCTGGGAGTGGTGACCGCCTTGTGTCTGGCAATGGTGCTCTTGATGGGTTTTGTCGGCATAGGCGCCTCCATGCAGCTTGAGCGGGCCCGCAATCAACACCCGCTCGAGGCAGTGGACGGAGTGCGCGCCGTATTCCGCATCTTAATCCTGTTTGCCTTGGTCACTCCCTTCTGGTCGCTGTTCGATCAAAAGGCTTCTACCTGGATTTTACAGGCCAACGACATGGTCAAGCCGGACTGGTTTGAGCCGGCCATGATGCAAGCGCTTAACCCACTGCTGGTTATGCTGCTGATCCCCTTCAATAACTTTGTGCTCTACCCCATGCTGGAGCGCAGCGGCGTACGCCTCAATGCCCTGCGTAAAATGGGCGCCGGTATCGCCTTCTCCGGCCTTTCCTGGATAGTGATAGGCAGCATTCAGCTGATGATGGATGGAGGCACCCCCATGTCCATCACCTGGCAAGTACTGCCTTATGCACTGCTGACTTTCGGTGAAGTACTGGTTTCTGCCACCGGATTGGAATTTGCCTACAGCCAGGCACCCAAGTCGATGAAAGGCAGCATCATGAGCTTCTGGACACTGTCGGTCACTGTGGGCAACCTCTGGGTGCTATTGGCCAACGCCAGCGTCAAGAGCGATGCCGTGACCAATCAGATTGCCGAAACCGGCCTGAGTGTCACCGCCTTCCAGATGTTCTTCTTCGCCGGCTTCGCCCTGCTGGCCGCCTTGGTGTTTGCGCTCTACGCCCGCTCTTACACCATGCAGGATCATTATCGGGCAGTGGAGCCGCAACAGGCTTAAGGCGTTTGCCGCCAACCTGAGCGACAAAATCTCCTTGATTTAAAAACCCCAAAGACCCAACGTGAGTTGGGTCTTTTCATTAATGATAATAACCGCCGGAAACAAAGTTATTCCCTCCCCCGATAGCGGCGCCGCCAAGTACAACCTTTTACACAGACAATCCTGTGCCTGGGAAATAGGCGTACATCTGCAGCTAAATACGACACCGTTGGAGGAAGAATTGCACCGACTTCCCCCTCGGTGTCGCCGAAAGCCGTTGGCGCAAATAACGTGGCTGAGGGCGAATGCTCGCCGGTGGCGAGTGTGCTTATGAGCGCGAGCCAAGGAAGGCGAGCTGGCCTTTATCCATGGAAGGATTTGGATGCCGAAGCAGCCACAGTCGAATCAGGGATGAGCGTCTGAAGCGGTAGTGATTTGCGCCATTAGGCCGAGGGGCTTTCGACACCGTGCGGGGCGGCAGGGGAGATCCAAGAGGGGATTGCTGTTGATCCCCGCTTGGTCGGGTGTGGGGCGGCGAGAGTTGCATAGCAACGTGCTTTCGAGCGAGAGCCAGGGATGGCGAACTGGCCTTTGTGCATGGATGCACTTGCTCCACGACTTTAGGCCGCTGGCACAGCGGCTATCATGGCTTTAAGCCAAAACTCACCAATGAACTTGGTCTTAGCTGCCAACTAAGTTGCAGCCCATCACCTGCGGTGCGCTCTCGCACAGGCGATCCTGTGACACGCTGCGAGTACATCCTTGTAAGCTCTGCCTCGCCATCCCTGGCTCGGAAGGTCACAGT
>NZ_JBKORJ010000022.1:0-17135 GCF_047314585.1 Shewanella sp. BJSY2023SW005 | reverse complement strand
ACTTGTCCATCCTGTTTATAGACAAACGCCCTAAGCCAAATCGGCCTAGGGCGGTAAAAATATCAAAGACCCGATATCCTGTTAATCACAAGGCAACTCCGCTTTAGTGAACTACGTTGCAGCCTTGGCCGGGGTCTTATATATGAATCAATAACACAGCACACAAGTTGGCCTTCTCTGACTTATGTCTTGGTTATCTATTCCGTGCCAGCCAGACTCAAGGCAGCAGCTGTTCCTGCTTGAGCACCTGTTTCACCAGTTGTTGGCGTAACGGTAACTGGCCGGCCGAGGCCAGATCCAGGTTAATGGCGAAATAGACAGTGTTGTCGTCCAACTCCAACCAACCGACCCACCAACCTATGGCCGGCGTACGCCGCACACCATAGCCTGTCTTGGCGCGAATAATATAGTCAGTACTCGCTTCGGTCAGCATCATCTGTTTGACAATTCGCTGGCTGCGCTCGGACACAGGTAACTTGTTGTCATGCAGTTGCCTTAGAAAATCCACTTGTTGAAATGCTGTAATTCTCAGTTGGCCGTCGAGCCAGAAGCTGTCCGCTTGGCCACCGATATCCTGATTGCCATATTCCAGCTGCCGCACCATAGCCGCCATCACTTTGGGGCCTATCTCCCTGGCCAACTGCTGATACACAGGCACCACAGAGTACTTCATTGCGGTGCGAAAACTCTGGTCCCTGTTCCAGGCGGCAATTTCACGAACCTTTCCGTCCCAGCTAAAACGACTGGTTTCATCGCGCACCGCCCCGGTTTCCAACGCAATAAGGCTGGAGGGGATCTTGAAGGTGGAAGCCGGAATAAAGCCTTCGGCGGCGCGACTTAGATTGTTGGAGAGCCCCAAAGAACGCTTTTGATCCCAAAGCAGTAAACTGCCTTTAACACCTGCGGACTCGAACAGCTTGTCCCAGCGGCGTACCTCTTGCCAACCCTCGGCCGTGACCTCAGAGCCGACGTCACTGACCTTGGTCTGCTCAGCTGCCACAGCCTGCGTTTGTTGAGCCAATAAACACAGCAACATGGGCAGCAGCAAACGCTTACTCAGGCGCTTTCTGTGCAAACCTTTATTCATCTCATTCCCCTATTATTCCCGGCGGTCAAAGCAACAAGCATACAGCCCTGGGGTGAATAATGGTCTGGCAAAGCCCTACTCAATTGTGGCAACAATCTGGCAAGGTAACAGATAGCTTTCCAGTTGCTGACGAGTGTTGCATACTTGAGGAAGGTGCAAACAAGTCCCATGTGTGCTCTGCGTCGGCTTACAGGCCTGGATGCAAGGCGTGGTTCGCAGCAAATGGCCTTAGTCCTTTGCAAGAAGCACAACACAGCAGGCAGACCTGTAAACCACGCCCTTCGGGGCTTTCACAGCAACCGGCTCTCTGCGTTATCTGACTTCGACAGGCCCCGGCATGCCTTCCGTCAGATGCCTTGAACGCCAATTGCTGTGCAAGCCAGAGTGCCACGAGGACTTATTCGCACCTTCCCTAACTTTACAACTCTATAAGCGAAAGGAACTGCCATGTTTAAGCCCAGCCTGGCCATAGCCCTGCTGTCGGGTACTCTGGTTTCTCTGTCGGCTCAGGCCGGTGTCGAAGAGGATCGCCTGCCTGCCGCCAACGAAAAAATGCCTCAAGTCGTCCAGCGCTATCAGGCATTGACAGATGATCTGGTAACGAAATACCGCCAACATACCGATGAGCTCAAGGTTACCCAGATGGTGGCGCACCAGGGGCAACGCCTGTGGCAACAGGCGGTCAGAGATGTGCAGTCAGGTCACAGCGACGACCGCTCCCTTTACTGGAGCCGGTTGCAGATGCGAGCAGAGCTGGGCAAACAGTCGCCCAAGTTCAATATCGCCTCCTGGCAAAGAGAAATACTGACCAAGGCGGTGGAAAAGTCATCCCGAGGTTTCAGCGATATCGACTTTAAGGATGATGCCAGCATCAAGATACTGCTAACCGGATTCGACCCCTTCTTTCTCGATCGCAATATAGAGCAGAGCAACCCTTCAGGTCTGGTCGCCCTGGCATTGGATGGTTACCGCTTCTCGGTTAACGGCCGCCAGGCACAGATAGAGACAGTGATGATCCCGGTACGTTTCGCTGACTTTGATGAGGGCATCATAGAGTCGCTGTTGACCCCGGTTTATCGCGACAAGAGTGTCGACATGGTGGTCACTGTCAGTATGGGGCGCAGCGACTTCGATCTGGAACGCTTTCCGGGCCGCAACCGCAGCGCCGAAGCCCCGGACAACCGCAATGTTTTTACCGGCGCCAGTAAACAGCGACCTCTGCCACCCAAGCTGGAAAACGACACCCTCAATGGCCCTGAGTTTGTCGAGTTCTCCCTGCCGGTAGCAGCCATGCAGAGCGTAAACGGCCGCTGGAAAGCCAACGACAACCATATTGTCAGCACCCTTTCCCGTGGCGAGTTTCAGGCAAGCAGCCTGAGCGAACTGCAAAACAGCACTTCGGTGGAGGGGTCTGGCGGCGGTTACCTGTCCAATGAGATCTCCTACCGGGCTATCCTGCTGCAAAACCAACTCGGTAGCCGTATTCCCACCGGGCATATTCATACCCCGAGAATTGCCGGTTTCGAGCCCGCTACCGAAGAAGCGATAGTCGAGCAGGTCAAAGCCATGCTGACAGCGGCGGCCAAAAGTTTATAATCCCTGATTCAACAGAGGCGCAGTTGCGCCTCTGCTTATTTGCCACCAATTAATGCCAATTCGAGTTTTCTCATGCTGAGTCAGTTGTTCAGATCCCTTAAAAACGCCGGCACTTCTGAATACAACCAAGCACCTGAGCCACAGCCTCAAGCTGCCGCTAGTGAGGCGCAGCAGGCAGTGCTCGATGCAATAGAACTTTGCTATCTCAAGGCTGAGGCCGCCCTGGGCCGAGCGCTAAAGCGCCCTTCGGTCAGCTTTGCCCTGCGAGGCCGCAGCGCCGGTACCGCTCATCCAACCGAGAACCGCTTGCGCTTCAATCCGGTGCTACTGGAGCAAAACCTGCACACCTTCACCCATGAGGTGGTTCCACACGAGATTTGCCACCTGCTCTGTTTCCAACTGCATGGCAAGACCCGACCTCATGGCAAGGAGTGGCAAAGCCTGATGCGGCGGATTTATGGCCTGGCGCCGCGTACCACTCACTCGATGGATATCAGCTCGGTCAAACCCAGAACCCTGCCCTATCAATGTGGCTGCGGTGTAGTAGAGCTGAGCATTCGCCGTCATAACAAGGTCGTGCGGGGCCAGGCTAAATATCAATGCCGCCGCTGCGGCCAACTGCTTAGCCCTCAGCCATCCTGAGCCAAGTTGCCAAGCCTGGCGGCTTCTTTTACTATCTGCTGCAACAATTCCAAGTCTGGCACCTGAGGTATCGGCTGTCGGCACCCGAAGTTATGATTTTAGGGAATAGCGTGATTTCATTGCACCTGCGGCCACTCGTGGCCCTGCCGCTGCTTTTGGCGGCCTCTTCTGTGCTGGCATCGCCCAGCCATCCAAGCAGTTTTTCCGAAGCCAAGAAACGCGCCAAGGTGATTTACAGTCAAACGCTGCCGGCAGTCAGTTTCTACTGTGGCTGTGCCATCAAAATGGAAGGCAAGAAATGGCAGCCGGATTTGGCAAGTTGCGGTTATCAGATTCGCAAACAAGAGACCCGTGCCAACCGCATCGAATGGGAGCATATAGTACCTGCCTGGGAGTTTGGCCATCAGTTGCAGTGCTGGCAAAACGGCGGCCGTAAGAACTGCAGCAGCAAAGATAAGACCTTTAAGCGCATGGAGGCCGACCTGCACAATCTGGTGCCGGCCGTGGGAGAGGTCAATGGCGACAGATCCAACTTCAGGTTCAGTCAGTGGAACGCCAAGCCAAGCCAATATGGCCAGTGTCAGATGACAGTCGACTTCAAGGGCCGTAAGGCAGAACCGCCAGCGCAGGCAAGAGGACGCATCGCCCGTACCTACCTTTATATGCAGCAGACCTATGGGCTCAAGATAGCCTCCAGCCAATTAAAGTTGTTCAAGGCGTGGGACAAAAGCTATCCAGTTGATACTATTGAGTGCCGGCGAGATCAGGTAATAGCCGCCTCTCAGGGCAATCACAACCCATTGGTGCAGAAAGCCTGCAACCAAAGCGGCCTCAGCGGCAGCGCAGAATAAGCCTAAGGAATACAGAGCATGAGAGTGCCGAGAATTTATCACACAGGCCCGATAACCCCAGGCAAAGTTCTGTCATTGGATGATGACGCCAGCGCCCATGTCGGCCGAGTGCTGCGCATGAGCAGCGGCGAGCAAATAAGCCTGTTCAATGGTGACGGCAAAGACTATCCGGCCACTATCGTCAGCGCCGGAAAGAAAGCCGTGGATGTACACGTGCTGTCTGCCATGGACAATCCCTCTGAGTCCCCCCTGGATCTGCACCTTGGGCAAGTGATCTCCCGCGGCGATCGCATGGACTTCACCTTACAAAAATCGGTAGAGTTGGGGGTTAACACCATCACGCCACTGTTTTCAGAGCGTTGCGGCGTTAAACTCAGCGGCGACAGGTTGGAAAAGAAACTGCAGCAGTGGCAAAAAATTGTTATCAGCGCCTGTGAGCAATCCGGCCGTAGCCGGGTCCCTGAAGTGAGACCGGTAATGGAGCTGGCAGCCTGGTGCGCCGAGCCCACGACGGCACTGAAACTCAATCTGCATCCCAGAGCCGCTCACGGCATCAATGGCCTTGAGCTGCCAAACAACAAGGTGCGGCTCTTGATAGGTCCGGAAGGCGGCCTGTCGGAGCAGGAAATTGCCATGACAGAAACCCAGGCATTTACCGAAGTTCTGCTCGGCCCCAGAGTACTGCGCACAGAAACCGCGGCGCTAACCGCCATTACCGCATTGCAGCTCAGATTCGGCGATCTGGGCTAACCATTTTCTGCCCTGTGGGCGCAACGAATAAAGGAAAGGCATCATGATCAAGCTCGGCATAGTGATGGACCCCATCAAGGATATCAACATCAAGAAAGACTCCAGCTTCGCCATGTTGTTGGCGGCGCAGTCCCGCGGCTATGAGCTCTTCTATATGGAGATGCAGGATCTGGCACTGCTGCAGGGTGAAGCCTGGGCCAAGATGCGGCCGCTCAAGGTTCAGGAAGATCCCACTGATTGGTACCAGTTGGGTGAAGCGACCGACACGCCGCTCAAGGAGCTGGATGTGATTCTGATGCGTAAGGACCCACCGTTCGATACCGAATATATCTACGCCACTTACATGCTGGAGCGCGCCGAAGAGGCCGGGGTATTAATAGTCAATAAGCCACAGAGCCTGCGTGATGCCAATGAAAAGCTGTTTACCGCCTGGTTCAGCCAGTTTACCCCCACGACACTCGTCAGCCGCGATCCGCAGCGGTTACGCGCTTTCCATGCCCAGCATGGCGATGTGATCCTCAAGCCATTGGACGGCATGGGCGGCACATCCATATTCAGGGTCAAGCAGGACGACCCCAACCTGGGGGTTATTATAGAAACCCTGACAGATTACGGCCAAAACTATGCCATGGCGCAGGTGTTTATTCCCGAGATCACCAAGGGTGACAAGCGTATTCTGGTCATCGACGGCGAGCCTGTACCCTACTGTTTGGCGCGTATCCCCAAGAAGGGTGAAACCCGCGGTAACCTGGCGGCCGGTGGCAGCGGTGTTGCCCAGCCTCTGTCTGAAAGTGACTGGGCCATTGCCAGAGCCCTGGGCCCTGAGCTTAAAAAGCGCGGCCTGATCTTCGTCGGTCTGGATGTGATTGGGGATAAGCTCACCGAAATCAATGTCACCAGCCCAACTTGCATCAAAGAGATTGAAGCGGCTTTCGATGTCAATATCACCGGCATGCTGATGAATGCCATTGAGCAAAGACTGCAACAAAAACAACAAGGATGAGACTCTGATGAAACTGAGCCAACTCACGGGCGCATTGCTGGGACTGTCATTGCTGCTGCCACTGGCAGTCGATGCCAATCAGTTGCCCAATCCCGCCCCTTCCAGACCCCAAAATATCGTGATCATGGTCGGTGATGGCATGGGGCCGGCTTATACCAGCGCCTACCGGTATTTCAATGACAACCCGGATACCGAAGAGATAGAACAGACGGTATTCGATCGCCTGTTGGTCGGTATGGCCAGTACCTACCCCGCCAGAGTCAGTGGCTATGTCACCGACTCCGCAGCCGCGGCAACTGCGCTGGCAACCGGAGTAAAAAGCTATAACGGCGCCATCTCGGTCGACACCCAGAAGCAGCCGATCCCGACCATAATGGAAAAGGCCAAGCAGCGGGGCATGAGCACGGGTGTGGCAGTCACTTCCCAGATAAATCACGCCACGCCGGCGGCCTTTCTGTCTCACAGTGAAAGTCGCAAAAACTATGTCGAGCTGGCCAACAAGTATCTGGAGACGGATGCCGATGTGATGCTGGGGGGCGGCCAGAAATACTTCGATCAGGAGCTGCTGGCCAAGTTTGATGCCAAGGGCTATCAAATTTTGCAGGAGTTCAGCGCGCTTGAAAGCATCAAACAGCCCAAGGTAATGGGCCTGTTTGCAGAAGTGCAACTGCCTTGGGTGCTGGACGACAAGGATGGCCATCGCCTCAGCACCATGACAGGCAAGGCACTGGAGCTCTTGTCACAAAACCCCAACGGCTTTGTGTTGCTGGTTGAAGGCAGCCTGATCGACTGGGCTGGTCACAACAACGACATCGCCGCCGCCATGGCGGAGATGGATGAATTTGCCCATACCATGGAAGTGGTCGAACAGTTCGTGCGCCAAAACCCCAATACCCTGATGGTGGCCACCGCAGATCACAATACCGGTGGTCTCTCCATCGGCAGCAAGGGCAAATATGCCTGGAACCCAGAGGTGCTCAAGGGGCTGTCTGCCAGTATTGATACCCTTGCCGCCGCTGCGTTGACCGCAGAAGACTGGCAAGCGCCGCTGGCTCAAGGCCTGGGTTTTGAGCTGGAACCCGCGTTGCTTGAACAATTGACCAAGGCCAGAATGCAAGGCAAAGAGACGCTGGCCAGCGCTATCAAACAGGAAGTGGATCGCCGCTCCAACACCGGCTGGACCACCGGCGGCCATACGGGTACAGATGTGCAGGTGTTTGCCACAGGCCCGGGCGCCGAGCTGTTTATCGGCAACCAGGACAACACGGATATCGCCTCCAAACTGATAAGCTTACTGCCCAAGGGGCAAAGGGCTGCTCAGTAATGCTTAACCTTGCAAAAAGCGGCCTTGGCCGCTTTTTTTATGTTTGCCGCCCATAACTCTTGCCCGCTGCCGCCACTGATTGGCTATAATGCGCGGCAGATTTTATCCTTGGAAGTCCCCAATGTTGCTGACACCGCCATCGCAATTACTGCTGCGCAACAGTGCGCTATTTGAAGGCCAAAGCCTGCTGCTGCTCAACAATGAGAGCGACAGCTGCGCCAGAGAGCTTTTGAACCTGTGCCCCAGAGTCGATGCCCTGGCGCTGGATTTCAATCACTTCCAACAGCTTAAGTCGCAAGCCAAGGCCGAGCTCCATTGTTACTTTGGCCACCAGTTGCCCCATACTGACAGGTTCGAGACGGTTGTAGTCTACTACCCCAAGGCCAAGCCGCTGCTCGCTTATCTGCTGGAACTCGCGGCGCTGCACCTGCAACCGGGAGGTCAACTACTGGTCATAGGGGAAAACAAAGGCGGGATAAAGTCGTTTGCCAAACAGCAAAGCCGCTGGTTCAGCAATGCGGCCAAACTGGACAACGCCCGTCACTGCCTGCTGTTTGCCGCCGAGGCCATCGCCAGCCCAACTGCGCTGGATATTGAAGCCTTTGTCAGCCATTACAGCTTGCCCACTCCCCAAGGGGACATACAAATCTGCAATATGGCCGGGGTATTCAGTGAAAAACGCCTGGATCTGGGCACTGAGCTGTTGCTGTCTCATCTGCCCAAGCTCGAGGGCCGGGTGCTGGACTTTGGCTGCGGCGCCGGAGTGATTGCCGCCGCCCTGCTCAAGGTCCAGCCGGAGCTTAATCTGGATTGTGTCGACATCAACGCCATGGCGCTGCTGTCCTGTGAGCTGACACTGAAGGCCAACGGCCTGAGCGCCAAAGTCTATCCATCCGATGGCTTGAGCGCCACTCAGGGCGAGTTCGACGCCATCATCTCCAACCCGCCGTTTCACGATGGCTTGGCAGCCACCACCCATATTGCCGAAAGCTTTATCGCCGACAGCGCCAACAGGCTAAAGGACAGAGGAATATGGCAGATAGTGGCCAATCGTCACCTGCCCTACAGCGATACAATCGCGGCCCATTTCGGTAACGTGAACGTGATTGCCGAAAACAACAAATACAAGCTTTACCGGAATATCAGTAACAAAAAGTAACGCCGGGCAATTTTGGTAACTTTTCGCTAAGAGATCAAAGATTTTTATAAGTATTCAGGGCTATTATCTTTTGAGCAACTGCTAATAATATGTTAACAACAGGCTTCGTTTTGGCGAGCTTATGTTGCTATACTCAACAGCAGTCGGGAAAATAATAATAGTACCATTCCGTACAGGAGTTGATTCAGTCGATACGCGCCTGTTGTCTCGCCATAGCATAGTTATGGCGTCAACAAACAGCTTGGTACTCGATGTTTAAACTTCGAAAAGGAAGGGTATAACTAACCTGGATAACTTTAATATGCTGGCGCCGGATCTCGTTGAACTCAGCAGCAATAAGCAATTTGCCGAGCTGAGGCTCATCCCCAAAACCCATGGCCCCGTGACCGAGGAAGCCATACGTCATCTGTTGGCCCTACCAGACTTCGCCAATCTCTGTCCGCTGGACAGTCAAATCGCCAAAGCCGTCAAGGACGTCAATAAGCTTTACGCCGAAGAAGATGGTCAGTTCGAGCAGTTCTTTCAGATAGCCGAGCGCCGTGACGGCCAGATATCACTCCAGCCCAGTAAAGATAAGATGCAAGCCGGTATGACTCTCACTGCCGCCTGGGGCGGTAAAGAGATCACCTTGCCGGACATTCTTCGCCGCCTGAAAGAAGAGAAGATCTGCATGGGACTGTCGAAAATCAAGATAGAAACCATGCTCAAACGCCTGAAGCAGAGTAAACCGGGCGAAACCATAGAAGGCACTATTGCCTGTGGCAAGGCGGCGGTGAACGGCAACCATGCCAGATTGGATCGCAAAGTGCCCCTGGCCCGTGAGCGCCTGCTGCACCCACAGGAGCGGGAGGATGGCACAGTGGACATGCGTAACCTGGGCGCAGTCATCATGGTTAATGCCGGCGATCTCTTGATGGAAAGGATCCCCGCCACTCAGGGCACCCCAGGATACAATGTTTTCGGCGAAGTATTGCCGGCCAAGCCGGGGAAAGATCTGGAGATGGTAGCCGGCAAAGGTACAGAGTTCAGCGCCAAAGACAGCAATAAGCTTATCGCCACGGTTGCCGGTCAGCCGGTGGAAGTCCGCAACGGCATGCAGGTAGATGATGTATTGCAGATAAAAGATGTGGACGTGGGCTACGGCAATGTCGACTTCAAGGGCAGTATCCTTATCAGTGGCGATGTCCACGAGGGGATGCAGGTCAAGAGCAGTGGCGATATCACGGTCATGGGTTTTGTCGACTCGGCATCCTTGATGGCCGAAGGAGATGTAACCGTCAGCAAGGGCATCATAGGCAGGCAGATCCGCGCCAATGAGTTGTCGACCCAAATCAGAGCCAAGGGGCAGATATCGGCCCAGTTTGTGCAATATTCCGATCTCCAATGCCAGGGCGATATCCTGGTGACCAAGCAGCTGCTGCACAGCAATAGCCGTACCGACAGTAAACTCACAGTCAGCGACGCCAACGGCCGCCGCGGAGATCTGGTGGGAGGAATTGCCAAGGCGGAAAAAGGCATCAAGGCCGTCGCCATAGGCGCTACAGCGGATACCAAGACAGATCTCTTCTGCGCCATGCGTTTGGGGGAGTACCGCCAAAACCTCAAAGATCTGGAAGAAAGTGTCCGGGTTTTGGTGGTAGCCGGTTTGGATATGGAAGCCAGACTGAGAAAACTGCCACCCAAGAGCGAATGGCAGGCAGATCCAGCCATGGTCGAGCAGGTCAAAATGATGCTGGAAGAGAAACACCGTGTCGATGATGAGCGAGTGCGGGAAGAAACCGAACTCGAGCTGCTGAAGGCGGAAACCGAAGGCTACTATCGCCATTACTTTGTCGAAGCTCTAAAGCATATCTACTCCAATGTGGAAATTCACATAGGCCCGGCGCAACAGCGCACCCAGAGGGAACATGGCCCCTGTGTGGTTCAAAACCAAAACGGAGAAGTCCATTTCGACTACAGCAGTCGCGGCTGATATTAAACCGGGCCTCGGTTCTGCGCGGGATAATTAATCGCAACGCCAGGCCATTGTGATATGGTGTTGGGGACAGCTTATTCCTGGAGCCCCTATGACACAGCCAGCCTGGCCAGCCATTCTGAAACCGGCAGATTCGGACGAACTGGCGTATCTCGAGAATGAAAGAGACTGGCTGGAATATATCTGCCTGAATCAACACCTGAGTTGCCAGGGCGATCAACTGATAGATTCCGGCGGCTTATGTTATCCCATACTTCCGGCCATTCGCTGTGACGAACCTGTACTGGCCTCATTGCCGCAAATAGGCCCGAGCCATGCACAGCTCGAACTCACAGATCTCAAGCTGTTGGTGCAAAAGCACGCCGCCGCGCTCGGCAGTTGCTGCGTCGCCAAGTTAGCCTTTATCACTTTTCCCCAAGGACTGGAGATGGTGCGTTATCTGGACAGTCTCTAAGGCGTTCTGGCAAAGGGCTTGGGCCATTTACTGCGAACTGCGCCTTGTATCCAAACCTGTAAGCCGATGCAGAGCCCCCACGGACATGTTCGCACCTTCCCTGACAAAGCCCGGTGCCCATGGGTATAATCGGCGCGTTTTCTCTCACCGGAGTCATAGATTTGCAACTTCTGAAAATAGATTGCTTAGGGAAGCCTCTGAGGCTGGAAGGTTCCATGGCGGGTTGGCAGCAACTTTTTTGGGATAACCAATTAGTCTCACAGCAAGCCGCCAGCGCCGATGCACAAGGCATTGGCAGCCATGAGTTCAGCCTTAGTCGCGCCGATGGCAGCAGCATCAAGGTATGCCTGGAAACCCAGCTCAACTGGCAACCCTTTGAGCTGAGCTATCGCTTGCTCATCGATGAGCAAGTCACGATTGAAGGCAGCCGCAATAGCAAAGATATTGAGCGGCAAACACCGGACATAGCGCCGGTAAAACAGCAGAAACTGAGTCTGGTGGGGCTGGTGTCTCTGGGCTTCAAACTGCTCAAGAGCGCCAAGGTGATCAAGGTCGTCCTGGCAGGAGCCAGTATTGCCGCCTACTCCTGGCTGTTTTCCCTGCAGTTTGCCCTGGCTCTGATTGCCTGCCTGGTGTTTCACGAGTACGGCCATATCCGGGCGATGAAATATTTTGGCATGAAGACCAAGGGTATCTACCTCATCCCCTTCATGGGCGGCCTGGCCTTGTCCGATGAGAAGATCAACACCCGCTGGCAAGACGTGGTGATCTCCATCATGGGGCCAACCTTTGGCCTGTTGATGTCCCTGGCGGCCTTAGTGGCCTACTGGATCACAGGCAATCCCTTCTTTGCCGGTCTGGCGGCCTTTAACGCCTTGCTCAACCTGTTCAACCTGCTGCCTATTTTGCCGCTCGATGGCGGACATATTCTCAAGAGCATCAGCTTTTCGATGAACAGTGCTATCGGCCTTATAGCCTGTATTCTGGGTGCTGCCGTAGGGGTATTTATCAGCTACAGTCTGGGGCTGGCACTGCTGGGGTTCCTGTTGTTGATAGGCAGCGCCGAGATTCTGTTTGAGTGGAAACAGCGTCATCACAGTCATCTGTTGCCGCTGGACAGGTATGGGCAAGTGTTTTCCATTGTCTGGTATCTACTGACAGTGGCGGCCCTGGTAGCTGTTATCTGGCATCTGGCCGGCAACGGTGATGACATGCTGGGACTGCCACTCAAGATATTGCAAAGCTGATTTAACACTCAGGTTGCAAGGCTGCCACAGCTGCGCGTCCCGGGTGCTACATTCAGGCAAATTAGTGCCTGAAAATCTCTATTGGGATCAAAAATCACAAAGATAGATCACCAATGCCTTAAATTGTCGGAATGCCCTGGATCCTGATTAAGGTAAACTGAATTGCTTACCGCTTAATCCATGATACAGGGCGTTTATGAAAACACTTTCAGGCTCCAGTCTTTGGTTACTGATCTTTTGTCTGCCAATTTCTCTATCACTCTCGGCGCAGGAGGTTCAACCCCCTCCGGTAACCGTAGAAGCGGTGAAACAGGCATCCTTTAGAGATGTCGCCAACGAAGTCGGTAAAATTCGGGCTATCGACTCTGTGGCCCTCAGTTTCAACGCCAGCGCCAAACTCACGGCGATCCACTTCAAAAACGGAGACATGGTCAAACAGGGTGACTTGATTGCCGAGCTCGACAGTGTCAAGGCGCAAGCCGATGTCGACAAGGCCCGCAGCACGCTGGCTCTGGCGAAAACCAAACTGGAGCGAGTCAGAGGCCTGCTGGCCAAAGAGCCGGACTCACTGTCAAAACAAGATGTGGATGAGCTGGAAGAAAATGTGCAACTGGCCGCCGCCGATTTCAAACAGAAACAGGCCACCCTTGCCGATTACAGCCTCATCGCCCCCTTCGATGGCCAATTAACCTCCTTTACTCCCTCTATCGGTGCCCAAATAACCGCAGAGACACCTCTGGTAACCCTGTACCGCTTGGATCCGGTTGAAGTGCATTTTGCCATCAGCCAAGTCGAGTTCGGCAAGGCGCAGCGTGGTCAGGAGGTGCATCTCACAGTGGAGGCCTACAAGGGACGCGAGTTCAAAGGATTGGTCAGCTATGTGGCGCCGGCTGTCGATGAGAGTTCGGGCCGGGTGGAGGTTCATGCGCAACTGAGCAACCCGGATCATGCCTTGGCTCCCGGAATGTTTGCCAACGTAAAGCAGATATTCAGCAAGGGGATCAAGCACTTGTTGGTGCCACAAAATTCCGTCATTGCCAATAATGAAGAACGCTTTGTCTGGGTACTGCAAGGCGATAAAGTCAGCAAGCGCCCTGTGTCACTTGGGCGCAACACCAATGACGGTTATGTCATCATCAAGTCGGGGCTGCAAAACTCAGATACTGTGGTGCGAACAGGCATGCAGAACCTGCAAGAGGGAGGTGAAGTCAGAGTCCTGACCAATGCCTTATTGGCCACCGAAGAGGACCAACTCTGATGCGCCTGCCGGAAATCTGTATTCGCCACCCAATTTTCGCCTCTGTGATCAGCATAATGATAGTGCTGATCGGCCTGGTGTCTTTCGGCAAATTGCCGATTCAATACTTCCCTGACTACAACACTCACTCTGCTTCGGTCAGCGCATCCATCAATGGCGCCAGCGCCGAATTCATGTCCGAGAATGTCGCCGATAAGCTTATCGATGCCGCCTCAGGGCTGGATAAGGTCGATACCATGACCACCGACTGTCAGGAAGGCAGCTGCACTCTGTCCATCAACTTCAGCAAAGAGATAGATGACATCGAATACACCAATTTGATGAACAAGCTGCGCTCCAGCGTTGAAGCCATCAACGACTTTCCCCAAAGCATGATAGACAAGCCCAGAGTGACAGATGACGTGTCGGCGACCCATTCCGCCAGCAATATCATCAGCTTTGTCAACGAGGGCGGTATGACCAAGCAGCAGATGTATGATTACATCAGCCAGCAACTTGTACCTCAATTCAAACATCTGTCCGGTGTGGGCGCCGTATGGGGCCCTTATGGCGGCTCACAGCGCGCCGCCAGGGTTTGGCTGAACCCGGATCAGATGAAGGCGCTCAATATCAAGGCCGCCGATGTGGTGGCCACTCTGAGCACCTATAACGCCACTTTTACCTCGGGCACCATAGTGGGCAAGTCCCGCGACTTCTCCATCAACCCACTCAGTCAGGTTGAAAACATAGAAGATATTCGCGATCTGGTGATCCGGGTCGATAACGGCAAAATTATCCGGGTGAAGGATATCGCCAATGTCGTGATGGGCGAAGAGAACCTGCGGCCCAGCCTTTTGAGCATTGGCGGACATCAGGCGATGTCGCTGCAAATACTGCCGCTGGCCAACGCCAACCCTGTGACAGTGGCACAAACCATACGTGCCGAAATCGACAGGATGCAACACCAGTTGCCGGCCGGTCTCAAGATGCAGTTGGTCTATAACCAAGCCGACTTCATTCAAGCCTCTATCGAAGAGGGTTTCTCTACCTTACTGGAAGCCATAGTGCTGGTGTCCCTGATTGTGGTGCTGTTTCTCGGCTCACTCAGAGCCGCTTCGATTCCGATTATCACCATTCCAGTCTGTGTCATAGGGGTATTTGCCGTTATGGCCTGGCTGGGGTTCAGTATCAATGTACTGACCATATTGGCAATCATCCTCGCCATAGGTCTGGTGGTGGACGACGCCATAGTGGTGGTGGAAAACTGCTACCGCCATATAGAAAAAGGTGAAACGCCTTTTAACGCTGCAATCAAGGGCAGCCAGGAGATCATCTTTCCCATCATAGCCATGACATTGACACTGGCTGCCGTTTATCTGCCGATAGGTTTGATGTCCGGACTGACGGCCGATCTGTTCCGCCAGTTTTCCTTCACTCTGGCGGCGGCGGTGATCATCTCAGGGGTGGTGGCCTTGACCCTCTCGCCCATGATGAGTGCCTATTTGATTCAGCAAAGCCACAAACATCCGGCCTGGTTTCAGCGGGTCGAGTTGGGGCTGGAGCGTTTGATTGAGCGCTACAGCCAGGAACTGGAGCTCTGGTTCAACCGTAAGCGTCTGTTGGCCGCAATCGCCTTGCTGCTGGTCGTTTCGGGTGGCGTACTCTATTGGTACATGCCCAAGGTACTGCTGCCCACAGAAGACAGCGGCTTTATTGACGCCAGCGCCAAGGGCCCCACCGGCGTTGGCCGCCAATATCATCTGAATCACAACGCCGAGCTCAACAGCGTTATGGATGACAACCCCAATGTAGCCACCAATCTGGCTTATATCGAAGGCGGCCCGGTCAACCATGTGCTGCTGAAACCTTGGGGAGAACGCAGCGACACCGCCGCCGAAGTGATAGATCAACTGATAGCCAAAGCCAAACAGCAGGTGTCGGCCTACAACATGTCGTTCAGTGTTCGCTCCGCCGACGGTTTGAATATCCCCACCAATCTGCAACTGCAGTTGATGACGCTGGACAGAGACAAAGATGCCTTGGCCCACACCGCCGAGAAGGTGGTTAAGCTGCTGGAGGACTATCCCGGGCTGACCAATATCAACAACTCGACCCTCAGGGACTTGCCACGCTTCGATCTCAGCATAGATCGCAATGCGGTGATCCTTTCCGGCGCCAGCTACAGCGATGTGACCAATGCGCTGTCGACCTTTTTAGGCTCGGTCAAAGCCGCCGATCTGCACTCGGACGACGGCTTCACCTACCCTATCCAGGTTCAGGTTAACCTGGAGATGCTGGGCGACTTCAATGTCCTCAGTAAGCTGTATGTCACCTCTGAATCGGGTGAGGCGCTGCCGCTGTCGCAATTTGTCACCATAAAGCAGGCAACCGCTGAGTCGAATATCAAGACCTTTATGGGTCGCGACGCCGCCCTAATCAGCGCCGATCTTATGCCGGGTTACTCCCCGGGAGAGATCAAACTCTGGCTGGATGAGCAACTGCCGTCGCTGCTGGCTCCATCACAGGGCTATGCCTACAACGGCATCATCAAAGAACTGATGGACTCCCAGGCAGGCACTCAGTCACTGTTTTTGCTGGCTTTAGTGTTTATCTATCTAATCCTGGCGGCGCAGTTTGAAAGCTTTGTCGATCCCTTGATCATTCTCCTCACTGTGCCCCTGTGTCTGGTGGGAGCCTTGCTGACTCTCAACCTCTTTGGCCAGAGTATGAATATCTATTCCCAGATAGGTTTGTTGACTCTGGTAGGCCTGGTTACCAAACACGGGATCTTGCTGGTCGAGTTCGCCAATAAGCAGCGCCAGGCCGGCAAAAGCGCCCTCGATGCCGCCATGGCCAGCGCCCGCTCAAGGCTGCGTCCTATTTTGATGACCTCGCTGGCGATGATCCTCAGCGCCATCCCATTGGCCATAGCTTCTGGCCCCGGCTCTCTTGGGCGGATAAACATAGGCCTGGTTTTGGTGGGGGGCTTGTTGATGGGCACCTTCTTCTCGCTGTTTGTGGTGCCTGTGGCCTACTTGGCTATGAGCCAGTTAAAACAAAAAGATGTGCTGGCCAAGCTCAGAGGCAAGATCTAAGTTTTCGCCAACGCTCTATCACTTCTTTCACCCACTTCCAACTCTCAAAAAAAGCGCCACCCGGGGGGGCAACGTAGATCAGATAAGGATCGGTTGACCGATCCTCATGATGAGAGACAATCGGAAACCTGTTTGTAGGTTTCCGATTTTTTATGTCTATTCAAAACTGCTTTGCCGACTTTCTTGAAGAGAGTCCTGTTGATGTCGCTCAGCTAACCACCTTCTCCGAGCATATTCCTGACGAGTGGATTGCTAAAGCGGCAACACTTTCCGATAAAGCGACGATTCGTCGACGTCGNTTACCGAGTGATATGGTTCTTTGGCTTATTGTTGGAATGGCGTTTTTCCGCAACGAACCGATTGCCGAAGTCGCACGGCGAATGAATGTCTGTGCCGAGGGGCTGGCTAATGAGGAGCTGTTAGCAAAAAGTGCGTTAACGCAAGCAAGGCAACGCCTTGGCAAAGCAGCCCCAGAATGGTTGTTTAGGCAATGCAGCCATAGGTGGGGGTTAGAGCGTTACCCTGAGGATACTTGGCAAGGTTTGCAAGTCTTTGCTGTGGATGGCGCGCTTTTTCGAACCGCTGACACACCGGAGTTAAGAGACCATTTTGGGTCAGGTAATACATCCAGTGACAGACAGACGCCTCATCCAGTATTAAGGGTGGTGACCATGATGAATGTTCGCTCTCATGTCATTGTCGATGCCGCTATAAG
>NZ_JBKORJ010000021.1:0-20170 GCF_047314585.1 Shewanella sp. BJSY2023SW005 | reverse complement strand
CGACGATAAGGGCTTATAGCGGCATCGACAATGACATGAGAGCGAACATTCATCATGGTCACCACCCTTAATACTGGATGAGGCGTCTGTCTGTCGCTGGATGTATTACCCGACCCAAAATGGTCTCTTAGCTCCGGTGTGTCAGCGGTTCGAAAAAGCGCGCCATCCACAGCAAAGACTTGCAAACCTTGCCAAGTATCCTCAGGGTAACGCTCTAACCCCCACCTGTGGCTGCATTGCCTGAACAACCATTCTGGGGCTGCTTTGCCAAGGCGTTGCCTTGCTTGCGTTAAAGCACTTTTTGCTAACAGCTCCTCATTAGCTAACCCCTCGGCACAGACATTCATTCGCCGTGCAACTTCGGCAATCGGTTCGTTGCGGAAAAACGCCATTCCAACAATAAGCCAAAGAACCATATCACTCGGTAAGCGACGTCGACGAATCGTCGCTTTATCAGAAAGTGTTACCGCTTTAGCAATCCACTCGTCAGGAATATGCTCGGAGAAGGTGGTTAGCTGAGCGACATCAACAGGACTCTCTTCAAGAAAGTCGGCAAAGCAGTTTTGAATAGACATAAAAAAATCGGAAACCTACAAACAGGTTTCCGATTGTCTCTCATCAGGAGGATCGGTCAACCGATCCTTATCTGATCTACGTTGCGGCCAAGGCTGGGGTCTTTAGCCTTCTTCATCTGCAAAGATTGGCTACATCATCAAAGATTGCAGCGACTCCTGACTGTTGAAGCGCTTGGTAAAGAAGTCCAGAAACACACTGATATTGGTCGCCAGTTGTCGACGGGAGGAATAGACGCCATAGACCTTGAAGGGTTCTATGGGCCACTCCTGCAGCAGCGGCACCAGGGCGCCGCTGGCCAGCTCGTTCTTGCATACCGAATGGGACAACATGGCGATGCCAAAGTCATCCAGTGCCAGCTGCTTGACCATGATGGCACTGTTCACTCGAGTGCGGCGCCTGAAGCTGGCCATGGTTTTGCGGCTCCCCTTGCCCAGCGGCCAGATGGGGGCCGAGCGTGAGGTGCCCAGCAAGATACCATCGTGACGGGCCAGATCTCTCGGGGTTGCCGGCGTTCCTTTGGACTTGAGATAGCCGGGGCCAGCCACCAGAATCGGCTGACGTTCAAACAGGAGCCTGGCGACGAGATCCGAAGGCTGCAGCGGGCCATACTTGATGGCGATATCATAGCCTTCGCCCACCAAGCCCACATCGGCATCGGTAAACTGAACATCCAGTTCGACCCCGGGATAAAGCCGCATAAAGCCGCTGCAGAGATTGGCTATCAACTCTTGGCTGAATGAAACCGGGATTGCAATCCGCAATGAACCGGAAACATCATTATGGGTATTCTCGATTGTGGCCTTTGCCGCTTCCACTTCGTTGCAGATGCTGTCACAGTGTTGATAAAAGAGCGCGCCCACCTGAGTGAGGCTTATTGAGCGGGTATTTCGTTGCAGCAGACGGACCCCAAGCTGTTGTTCCAGTTGGGCGATTTTTCGGCTAATGGTAGACTTTGGCAGGCCGGTTTCACGGGCCGCCTGAGAGAAGCCTTCTGCTCTGACCACTGCTGCAAATAGGAGCATCCCATTCAAATCTGGCATGTTTTTATTACTGTCTCAAAAATGGAACATAGCGTCTAAGGCAGTTTAATGGCATTTGACGGGATAACAAAGGTATATTTATTGGCTAAAAAATTTCAGAGGCTTAGCAGAGGATCGATAGATGACCAGCAAGAAGCAGCCCGCAAACACGACTCAAGCCCAGACTCCGGATCCCCTGTTTCTGCAGGCGGAGCATTTGGCTAAGGATTTTTCGCTGTTCCCAGAGCACAGCAAACAGAGCCTTTCTGAAGAGATAAAGGGTCTGTTGGATGACGATGCCATCCAGAGTAACTTAAAGTCATTGGCGCAGTTGGATGTGGATGGCTATGTTGCCAAAGTTATCCAGCCTACCCAGGACAAGAACCGCCCAGGTGCCAAGCGAATCATTGCCGATCTGAAAGGCAAGATGATCGCCGAGAGCCACAACGGCCCATTCTACAGCGCCGAAATAGAGCTTAACTTTGGTGGTCGTAACCGCCGCATCGGCTTTATTGCCCAGGAGCGCACCACGGCCAACGGTGCCTGGATGCCGGAACATCACCTGCAGGCCTGTGAGGCGATTCGTCATTTCGCCGAATTGTCCATGCCCATAGTTTACCTGATTGATACCCCCGGAGCCGATGCCGGTGAGGTGGCCAACAGCCATAACCAGGCACATTCTATTTCCAAGGCGATTGCCGAGAGTGCCAACGTCGATGTGCCGACTCTGGGTATAGTGATTGGCGCCGGCTACTCGGGTGGTGCTATCCCACTGGCGGCGGCCAATATACTGTTGTCGCTGCGTGATGGTATTTTCAACACCATTCAGCCTCAGGGCCTGCAGAGCATCGCCCGCAAGTACAACCTTTCATGGCAGGAGTGTGCCAAGTCTGTGGGTGTGTCCCCGGAAGAGCTCTATACCTCAGGTTGTATCGACGGCATTGTGGATTTCTCTCCTTATGATCGCGACGAGCGTCAGCACAACCTGCGCCGCGCCATCATCAGCGCCATCGAAGCCATTGAACGCGCCGCAGTGCAGTTTGTAAAAGAATCCGATGACCTGCGCGAACACTATGATCGCAGCCTCAAGCGTTTCCTCGAACCTTCCAAGAGCCTCAAGGCATTGGAGTCCAACGCGGAAATGTCGGTTGCCATCAGCCCGACCATGCACCTTAACCTGTTCGGCAGCGCCTACCGTTATCTGCGTTATTTGACTCTGCGCAGCCGTATTCACTCCATCTCCATGGATCAGTATGGTCGCCTGTCCAAGGTGAGTGTGCCCGAAGGGGATCTGTTGGCCCGGATCCAGAAGGAGCAGGAGAAGGTGTTCCAGGCTTGGCTGTCCAGCCCGGATAAGCTGGTTTACGACGAAGAACTCAACAAGCTGTGGAGTAACTTCATCTCCAAGCGTGATGATGTTTCCACCGAGCGTAACATGCTGACCCGTCTGATCCTGGGTGAGCCGAAAGAGAACTACAAGAAGGCCCGTAAGGCGCTGCTGTTCAACATTGGTTGGTCTTTGTATCACCGTTGGAAGAGTAATGCCGCCAACAACTTCAAGGGGCTTATCCACTATCTGGAAACTCTGCCGGCAGAAGTGACTCAGGCGCCTTGGCCTGAACTGAACCAGCTGACAGTACTGGATGTAGTGGTCAATGAAGAGCTGCGTGAAGACTTCATTTGGCAGTGTTACAACATCCTGATCTTTAACGCGCTGTATGACAATGTCGTGGGTAACCTGGCCTCTATCGCCAAGGAAGCCATGATGGCCAAGAGCCTGTCGCGTCAGTCTGTTGATGGCCTGCTGCACAAGTCTATCGACCGGGCGATTTCCACTCAGGATACCGCCAACGACAAGAGCAAGTTCTACAAGTGGCTGAAGTACTTCATGTCACAGTCCAACCGCGCCGAACTGCTGACCAAGACAGAGCAGTGGAAGAGTGTGGGTTTCCCACAACTGAACGATTCGCTGTTCGTTATCCTGACTTACTTCTTTGAGCGTCTGCTGCCGGAATACTTCGACAGCGAAGAGGACAAGGGCAAGTACACAGGTGCCATCAACCCGGTGCGTATCGGTCGTCGTAAGGACTTCTGGAACCGTTTGACCATGGGTTACCAGGATCTGCTGATCCAGAAGGTGCTGCGTGACGAGAAGAAAGCCGGCAATATGACCTGGGAAAATATCATCGCCAAGTTCTTCAAGAACTTCGATGAGATCAATGGCGACAAGATGTCGGCCAACCTGCTCAACTTCCCGGGCTTCCGTCTCTCTATTGAAGATGCACTCGACAAGGGCATTCGCCCCTGTGGTTTGATCACGGGTCTGGCGGACTTTGAACATGGCGGCAAGGCGCTGCGTGTCGGGGTTGCTGTATCCAACACCGCCTTCCAGGCCGGTGCCTTCGATATGGCCAGTGCCGAGAAGTTCTCTGCGCTGCTTATTGAGTGTGCCAAGCGCAGGCTGCCGGTGATCTGCTTTATCAGCTCCGGCGGTATGCAGACCAAAGAGGGGGCTGCTGCGCTGTTCTCCATGGCCGTGGTGAACGACCGTATTACCCGTTTCGTGCGTGACAACGAACTGCCTGTGCTGATGTTCGGTTTCGGTGACTGTACCGGTGGAGCCCAGGCATCCTTCGTGACTCACCCTCTGGTGCAGACTTATTATCTGTCCGGTACCAATATGCCGTTTGCCGGTCAGATGGTGGTACCTGCTTACCTGCCATCCACTTCGACTCTGTCCAACTACCTGTCCAAGGTGCCCGGAGCGATGAATGGCCTGGTCAACAACCCATTCAGCACTCAGCTCGATGAACAGCTCAAGAGCATAGATCCTCTGATGCCTATGCCTAACGCCGAGATAAGTGATGTGTTGACCAATGCTCTGTCGACTCTGGTGGTTGAAGTAGAAGAGGTCAGCGAAGAGATAGTACAGGACGATCCTCGTGCCCTGATGAAGCCTATCGATAAGGTGCTGGTACATGCCCGAGGCTGTACTGCGGTGAAACTGATCCGCAAGGCTCACGACAATGGCATTAATGTGGTACTGGTGGCGTCCGATCCTGATATGACTTCGGTTCCTGCCGACATGCTCAAGGAAAACGACAAGCTGGTTTGTCTCGGCGGTAACACTTCCGACGAGTCCTACCTGAACGCTTACTCAGTGTTGAAAGTGGCCGAGTATGAGCAGGTAGACGCACTGCACCCAGGTATCGGCTTCCTGTCGGAAAGCCCACAGTTCGCCGCCCTGTGTGTGAACAACGGTGTGAACTTTGTTGGTCCAAGTGTGCACTCGATGACAACCATGGGTAACAAGTCCAACGCCATCAAGACCTCTCAGGCGCAGAATGTGCCCGTGGTACCAGGCTCTCACGGTATTTTGACCAACGCCGAGCAAGCGGTTAACGTGGCCAACGAAATCGGCTACCCAGTGCTGCTCAAAGCGGTACAAGGTGGTGGCGGTAAGGGTATCCAAGTGGTTAAGCGCCCCGAGGATATGATTGGCCTGTTCCAGAAAACCTCCACCGAAGCGGCTGCCGCCTTTGGTAATGGTGACCTGTACCTGGAAAAATATGTGACTTCACTGCGTCACATCGAAGTCCAGTTGCTGCGTGACAAGTTCGGCAACACCAAGGTACTGGGTCTGCGTGACTGCTCGGTGCAGCGTAACAACCAGAAGGTGATTGAAGAGTCCGGTTCCACCATGCTGCCTGAAGAACTCAAGCAGAGAGTGATGGAATACACCCGTGCTCTGGGTGATGCCACCGACTATATGGGCGCAGGTACCGTTGAGTTCATCTATAACCTGGATGCCAACGAAGTCTACTTCATGGAGATGAATACCCGTCTGCAGGTAGAGCACCCGGTAACCGAAGCGACTTCCGGTATTGATATCGTCAGCGCGCAATTCGATGTGGCAGCCGGTCGCTCCATTGAAGATCTGCAGCCGCAGGAAATTGGCTATGCGATGGAAGTGCGGGTGACAGCCGAGAAGGCTGCTCTGGATAGCCAGGGCATACTGCAGCTGGTGCCAAACCCGGGGCTTATCACTGAGTGCGTGATGCCCGAGCGCGATGATGTGGAAATCATCTCTATCGCGGCCGATGGCAAAGAAGTGTCGCCATACTACGACAGCCTGATTGCCCAGATCATCATCCGCGGTGAAAGCCGGGACGATGTGATTGCCAAGATGTATGACTATCTGGATCAGGTGGTCATCAAGGGGATCGCCACCAACATCCCGCTGCTGAAGCGGATCCTGGCCGACGAGACCTTCCGTGAAGGCGTGTATGACACCAACTATCTGCCGCGCCTGATGGCCGAGCTGGATATCCCAGCCCTGATCGCCGAAATGGAAGCCGCCGCCGAAACTCAAGGTGTGGATACCGAATCGCTGCGTGTGGGTGAGTCCAACGAGCTCAAGGTGTTGGCTCAGGGCGCGGGTATCTTCTATACCTCTCCGGCGCCGGGCGAAGCCGACTTCGTCAAGGAAGGCGACATAGTGACTGTCGATCAAACGCTGGCACTGACCGAAGCGATGAAGATGTTCTCTCAGGTGACATTGGCAGGCTTTAACCGCAAGGGCGCCGAGCTGTATCCAGAGGATAAGAAATACCGCATTGAGCGGATCCTCAACAGCAATGGCCAACAGGTCTCTCAAGGCGATCTGCTGTTTGTGGTCTCCCCTGTGGAAGACTGAGGCTGCTGATTGTCAGTAACCCGAAAAGGCCCGCTATGTGCGCAACGTAGTTCACTTAAGCGGAGCTGCCTTGTGATTAACAGGATATCGGGTCTTTGATATTTTTACCGCCCTAGGCCGATTTGGCTTAGGGCGTTTGTCTATAAAAAGGATGGACAAGTCTCCTCGCAGACTGTTTAGACGCTTCGGCGTATTACCTGGTGACACCGCTTTGCTCATGACTTTGAGCTGACTTGCGATGAACTGACAAGCGTACTTAAAGCTGATTTCATTGGGCATTCGACCATGCTCTACTGCCGCCTGACTCGCTTCTCGTCTCACCAAGTTATAACCAAAGTCGGCAAAGCAGTTTTGAATAGACATAAAAAATCGGAAACCTACAAACAGGTTTCCGATTGTCTCTCATCAGAAGGATCGGTCAACCGATCCTTATCTGATCGACGTTGCGCCATGAGCGGGTCTTTTGTTTCTTAACGGTTGGATTCAATTTCAGCCGGCGCAGCATATGACCAGAAGCTGATGTTTTTGAACTAATATTGAATGTATCCTGAATCGCCGGAGCATACAGATTGCTGAGATATTTGCGGCCCATATTGTTTGGCAGCCTTTTACTGGCAACGGCCGCAGTCAATGCTGTCACGATTCCCTATTGTGTCGACCCCGACTGGATGCCCTATGAAGGCATAGACCAAGGCAAGCATGTGGGGATCTCTTCCGGCTTTCTTGAACTTATCGATCAGCAGACAGATTGGCAGTTTCAACTGGTGCCCACGGAGAGCTGGCAACAGACATTAGCCTACTTGAAGCAGCAACGCTGTGTATTCACCCCCATGCTCAACTACACTCCCAGGCGCGCTGAGTTCTTATATTTCAGCGATATCTATAGCCGTTCTCCCAATGTGTTGGTTTCCCGCCACGAGCAACCCTTTCTGCAAAGTATGGAACAGGTCGGTGATAGAAGCCTGGCGATCCCCAGAGGCTACCGCTTGCTGGATTATGTGCGCCAGAACTATCCCAAAATCCGCATTATTCTGGCCGAGACAGAGCAGCAGGGATTGGAGATGGTCTCCAGCGGTGAGGCGGATCTATTTATCGGCTCTATGTATTCCATCAATGCCCGCATTCAGCAGAGTGGGTTGTTCAATCTCAAAATCGCCGGTTGGGCCGGGCCAGAGGATCAGTTCCGGATGGCAGTAACAGAGAATGCCAAATGGATGTTACCCGAGCTCAATCATTTACTGGCGCAGATTTCCGATGAACACAGGGCCAGGCTGTACCGGCAGTGGAGCAATATGGCGGTGCTGGAACAGACAGATTACCGAATGTTCTGGCAGTTGTTGGCGGTGGCAACATTGATCTTCGGTGCCTTGCTGGCACGTAACCGCTGGATCAGTAAATACAACCGCGAGTTGACAGCCAAGAATCAACAACTGGAACAATTGCGCAATCAGTTGCTGGAAACCAACAGAGAACTTGAGTTCATTTCGACCCACGACCCTTTGACCAAGTTATATAACCGTCACTATTTCCACCGACACTTCGCCGCCGAACACCGCAGTAACTCGGCACAAGGGCACACGTCGCTGATAGTAATAGACATAGATTTTTTTAAAGAGATCAATGATCGTCATGGCCACAGTGTGGGAGATTCGATTCTCCGCGAACTGGCGGCTCTGCTCAAAGATGGTGCCCGTGAACAGGATCTGGTGGCACGCTGGGGTGGTGAGGAGTTTATGATCATCTGCCCGGATACCGACTGTGTACAGGCGGGGCGTTTATGTGAACGCCTGGCACTGGCGATGAAGGTTTATCCCTTTTCAGCCGGTGTTAGCCTGAGTTGCAGTTTTGGACTGACAGAACTTAAAGCCGGTGAATCGATCTGGAGTGCATTTGACCGGGCGGATTTGGCCTTGTACCGGGCCAAGTCGGAAGGTCGCAATAGGATCTGCTGCGATCCCGAATCCGATCGAGCCGATAAAATTAGCTCAAATTCGTCAGCTTAGCGCTGTAGCGGCGCTTTTATACAATCAATTTCTGCATTAATCGCTCGAATATAGAAAATATTGAATTTCAAGATATTGAATTTAATGAATTTTATTTTTGTTGCCCGTCTGTGATGACAAACTGGTGAAAATTGAAACTGCTGATTGCAGCCTATAGGGGTTTCGGTGTTATAATACGCGCCTTATTTATGGGGTTCCGTCTGTCGCAGCTTTGAAGTGGCATACTCCGTCTCCTATTAACTAATCATTTGAAGTTGAATCATGACTGACTTATCAAAATACAGAAACATTGGTATTTTTGCTCACGTTGACGCGGGTAAAACCACTACCACAGAACGTATCCTGAAACTGACCGGCAAAATCCACAAGATGGGTGACAGCCATGACGGTACCACCACTACTGACTTCATGGAGCAGGAAGCTGAGCGCGGTATTACCATTCAGTCTGCTGCGGTAAGTTGCTTCTGGAAAGATCACCGCTTCAACATCATCGATACCCCCGGACACGTTGACTTCACCGTTGAAGTATATCGTTCTCTGAAAGTTCTGGACGGCGGTGTTGGTGTATTCTGTGGTTCCGGCGGTGTTGAGCCTCAGTCCGAAACCAACTGGCGCTATGCTAACGAATCCGAAGTTGCCCGTATCATCTTCGTAAACAAGCTGGACCGTATGGGTGCCGACTTCCTGCGTGTTGTTGGTCAAATCAAGCGCGTTCTGGCTGCGACACCACTGGTTATGACTCTGCCTATCGGTATCGAAGACGAGTTCAAGGGTGTTGTTGACGTACTGAACCGCAAAGCCTATGTATGGGATGAGTCTGGTCTGCCAGAAAACTACTCTGTAGAAGAAGTTCCAGAAGACATGGTTGATCTGGTTGAAGAATACCGTGAGCAACTGATCGAGACTGCCGTTGAGCAGGACGACGACCTGATGGAAGCCTACATGGAAGGTGAAGAGCCTTCTATCGAAGACCTGAAGCGTTGTATCCGTAAAGGTACCATCAACCTGTCATTCTTCCCCACATACTGTGGTTCTGCTTACCGTAACAAGGGTATGCAGCTGGTTCTGGATGCAGTTGTTGACTACCTGCCATCTCCAACAGAAGTTGAGCCTCAGCCTCTGACTGACCCAGAAACTGGTGAAGAAACCGGTGAAGTAGCTACTGTATCTGCCGATGAGCCACTGCGCGCTCTGGCGTTCAAGATCATGGATGACCGTTTCGGCGCCCTGACCTTTATCCGTATCTACTCTGGTAAGCTGAAGAAAGGTGACACTATCCTGAACTCTGCTACCGGTAAGACAGAGCGTATTGGCCGTATGGTTGAGATGCACGCTAACGATCGTAAAGAGATCGATTCTGCTCAAGCCGGTGACATCATCGCCGTTGTAGGTATGAAGAACGTTCAGACTGGTCACACTCTGTGTGATCCTAAGCACGAATGTACTCTTGAGCCTATGATCTTCCCTGAGCCAGTGATCTCTATCGCTGTAACTCCTAAGGACAAAGGCGCTTCTGAGAAGCTGGGTGTTGCTCTGGGTAAGATGGTTGCAGAAGATCCATCATTCCAGGTTGAAACCGACCAAGAAACCGGTGAAACCATCCTTAAGGGTATGGGTGAATTGCACCTGGACATCAAAGTAGACATCCTGAAGCGTACTCACGGTGTTGAACTGACTGTTGGTGCTCCACAGGTAGCTTACCGTGAAACCATCACTCAAGCCGTTGAAGACAGCTACACTCACAAGAAGCAGTCTGGTGGTTCTGGTCAGTTCGGTAAGATCGACTACCGCATCCGTCCAGGCGAAGCTGGTAGTGGCTTCAAGTTCACCTCCAGCGTTGTTGGTGGTAACGTACCTCGTGAATTCTGGCCAGCAGTTGAAAGCGGCTTCGAAGACATGATGAACGAAGGTCCTCTGGCTGGCTTCCCAGTACTGGACGTTGAAGTTGAACTGTTCGACGGTGGTTACCACGCAGTTGACTCCTCAGCAATCGCGTTTGAAATCGCTGCCAAGGGTGCATTCCGTCAGTCTATGCCTAAGGCCAAGCCTCAGTTGCTGGAGCCTGTGATGAAGGTTGACGTGTTCACTCCAGACGATCACGTTGGTGACGTTATCGGTGACTTGAACCGTCGTCGCGGTATGATCAAGGATCAGGAAGCTGGTCTGACTGGCGTACGTGTTAAGGCTGACGTGCCACTGGCAGAAATGTTCGGTTACATCGGTCACCTGCGTACCATGACTTCTGGTCGTGGTCAGTTCTCCATGGAGTTTTCTCACTATGCTCCATGTCCTGCCAACGTGGCTGAGACTGTTATCGCAGAAACCAAGGCTCGTAACGCAGCCAAGAAATAAGGATTAATTATCCTGATAAAAACCCGCCTTGATGGCGGGTTTTTTTATGGGCGAATATCTAGTGCCGCGAAGCCAGCAGAATCAAACTTGCATTCAGCTCGGCGGATGCCGATGAATATCAATGGGCAATCGTATGGCAACTGTTTTCGAAAGTGGCATATGTGGCAAAGGAGCTACCTAAGATAAAGGAGCTGGGATTGGCAGAGAATTACCGTGAGGAAGCCACTGCGAATATCAGTAGCTGGGGGAACCGAAATAGGTGAGCAGATAAACAAAAGCCAGCTCGATAAGCTGGCTTTGTGCAGAGCCGATAAAGCGTGTTTATCAGTCTTCGAGGTTACCGCAGAAACGGTAGCCTTCGCCGTGGATGGTGGCGATGATTTCCGGTGTATCAGGCACACTTTCGAAGTGCTTACGAATACGACGGATAGTCACATCAACAGTACGGTCGTGTGGC
The DNA here is from genome assembly GCF_047314585.1 of Shewanella sp. BJSY2023SW005. Lineage (NCBI taxonomy): Bacteria > Pseudomonadati > Pseudomonadota > Gammaproteobacteria > Alteromonadales > Shewanellaceae > Shewanella > Shewanella sp. BJSY2023SW005. The sequence goes on along the minus strand of NZ_JBKORJ010000021.1, from coordinate 9,067 downwards.
TTGAGCTCACGGCCGGTCATTTTCATCAGCAGCTCAGCGCGGCTGAGGATCTTGCCTGGGTTTTCCACAAAGTGCAGCATAGCGCGGAATTCGCTACGTGGCAGCTTGTAAGATTCACCCTGTGGGCTCACCAGAGAACGGCTGTTGATTTCCAGGCTCCAACCATTGAAACGATAGTATTCAACGGCAGCCTTTTCTTCAATTTCAGCGCCAGAGCTGTTGACTCGAGTCAGCAGGTTACGGGCACGAATGGTCAGTTCACGAGGGTTGAACGGCTTGGTGATGTAATCATCGGCACCGATCTCCAATCCAAGGATCTTGTCCACTTCGTTGTCACGGCCAGTAAGGAAGATGAGACCGATATTGTTGATTTCGCGCAATTCCCGCGCCAACAGCAAACCATTCTTACCTGGCAGGTTGATATCCATAACCACCAGGTTCACCTTGTTTTCCTGCAAGGCTTTGTGCATCTCTGCGCCATCATTGGCTTCGGTTACCACATAACCTTCTGCCTCGAAAATACTTCTCAGCGTGTTACGGGTAACGGCTTCATCTTCAACGATCAGAATGTGCGGGTTTTGCATGTTATTTACCTAATTAAATCAGTTTATCTAACCATGAGCGCGGGTGACGCTCCGCTATACTCTCTAAAACGCCAACATTCACAGGGTTCACGTAAGTGCTGTTCAAAACTGAAATGAAACGGCAACACACTTCATGATTAGCAAAAAGTATGCTCTCCACCCGGAGAGGCGCGAACTGTACTGTCTAGGATTCCCAGTGGCGGGATTTAGTTCCTGAAAGACATGGAAAATCCAGAAAATGTCATCTTAAAACCAGATTACATTTGGTACAGAGTCGTTATCGATAGAGACTTATGCTGTAGCGTAATGGCGCTAGCCGGGTCACACACTTAACTCTAAGCCTCTGTCGATACAATCCATTGTACTAGGATTGGGCATTTGTTAACAAATGAAATGTTAACAAATTAATGTTTAACTATGATCTACATCACAAGTTTTTGCGTTACCTATTGAAAGATAAGCATTTTGTATTTTGTCTTACTGTGAGCTTGCTCACGGGGCTAGGGGAATGCAAAAGCCTTTGCTAGAATAAATCCGGTTCATTAGAGACAGATACTACAATGGATGCTGCATTTGAAAGTCTCTGGCAGTACTACCAGAGCGCATGCTTTTTATTGACTCAGTCGTTTTCTTCCGCTGTTCCTTTCGCTATTGTCACCGCCCATAATCCCCTTGGGCAAAAACTCACTTCTTGCCAAAACCGCCTTCTCGATCGGCAGCTACAACACGATATTGATAAGCTGGGCATTCCTTACCGGGCGATCATAGGCGCTGCTGATGATCTCAGTCATATGGAAAAAAGCTGGGCTCTGTTTCTGGATAAGGCCGCGGCAATAGAACTGGCATCAAAGTATCGCCAAAATGCCCTTTACTACGTTGATAGTGGGCTCTTGACCTTGGTGCCTTGCCTGAAAGGGGAGCGAGAGGTGGCGCTTGGACAGTTTGCTGCCAGGGCGCGCCTGGTCAGCGAGTTACCCGAGCTCAGTGACGGATGAGTTGAGGAAATTTCATCCTGCGCAAATTAGCATTGACTTCATAAGGACTTTATTGCTAATTTTTTCATCCCTTTCGCGAGAAAGGAACAGAAGAGGTGCGTTAACTAGGTAGTGAGTCAGAGGAGGCCAATTCTCCAATGACGGCTCATGAGGGAGATTAACGCCGAGGTCGGGATGCGTATTGGCTACGCTTCCGGTCGGTTGGTCAGGCTGAATCCTGGCGACTGTCACCTGGTTTTGGTGGAGAGCTTCTGGTGACGATCGCTGTTTCCCTGCTATGGGGTGCGTTATCTCTGCACCAGGCTCTTCGAACGTTATCTGTTCGGAGCTTAACTCATGAAATCTATTCTCGTTATCGACCTTTCCCTGTTACCTGCCTGTGGGGGAATGCGCTGATGTCTCTTGTTGTTGCCAAGTTTGGTGGTACCTCAGTTGCCGATTATCAGGCGATGAATCGCTGTGCCGATATAGTGCTTGGAAACCCGGCCACCCGTCTGGTTGTGGTCAGTGCATCCAGTGGCGTAACCAATCTGTTGGTGGAGCTGTCCCAGGCAGACATGGGGGATGAGCGCCGTCTCAAGCTATTGAAAGAGATAGCCACCATTCAATACGCAATTCTGGATAAACTTGGCAGACCGGCAGATGTTGCCGCGGCGCTGGATGCTTTGCTCAGCCGCATGGCAACGCTCAGTGCCAGGTTATTGCAGGCGCCGAGTCATGCTATGGTCGATGAGATCCTATCTTTGGGCGAACAGTGTTCTTCAGCGCTGTTTGCCGCGGTATTGAGAGAACGTGGTGCCAAGGCCAGCGCCTTTGATGTGCGCCAGGTGATGCGTACCGATAGCCATTTCGGTAAGGCCGAGCCACAAATCGCCGAGTTGAAGCGACTGGCGACAGAGAAATTGCAACCTTTGCTTGAGCAGCAACTGCTGGTGACCCAGGGCTTTATCGGCGCCGATGCCGATGGCCGAACCACTACGCTTGGGCGTGGTGGCAGCGATTATTCTGCGGCCCTTTTGGCTGAGGCGCTGGAAGCCGATGCGGTCGAGATCTGGACCGATGTAGAAGGGATTTACACCACGGATCCCCGACTGGCTCCCAACGCCAGGCCTATCGCAGAAATCAGTTTTAATGAGGCGGCAGAGATGGCTACTTTCGGTGCCAAGGTGTTGCACCCTGCCACCATCTTGCCGGCGGTGCGTCAACAGATCCAGGTGTTTGTCGGCTCCAGTCGGGCACCGGAAAAAGGTGGCACCTGGATCCGTCACCAAGTGGAAGATGAGCCGGTATTCAGGGCCGTTGCGGTGAGACGAGATCAGACCCTACTTAACTTGCACAGTTTGCAGATGTTGCATGCCCAGGGCTTTTTGGCAGAGACCTTTGCCGTGTTGGCGCGGCACAAGATCAGTGTCGATCTCATTACCACCTCAGAGGTGAACGTGTCGCTGACGCTGGACAAAACGGGCTCAGATTCGGCCGGCAAGGGGCTTCTGACCGAAGCTCTGCTGCAGGAATTGTCGCAAAACTGCCGTGTGCGGGTGGAAGACAAGCTGGCTCTGGTGGCCATCATAGGCAACAAGATAGCCACTACTGCCGGGATCTGTCGCCGGGTATTTGAAGTGCTTGAACCCCATAACGTCCGAATGATCTGTCAGGGCGCCAGTCCGCACAATCTTTGTGTCTTGGTGTCGGAAGCCGAAGCCGGTGATGTTGTTGCCGCTTTGCATCGTAACCTGTTTGAAGGGGCTCAGGATGCAGCTTGAACATCTGCCGGTTGGGGAGCTGGCTGCCGGCCAGCCCTTGACCATACCTGTTTATCGCTTCAAAGGTACCAGCGATGCGGCGCCCAGCGTCTATATTCAGGCCAATGTGCATGGCGCCGAGGTGCAGGGCAATGCGGTGATTTTGCAGTTGCTGCAGTACTTCAAGGCTCATCCGCCTCTGGGAGATATCACCCTGGTGCCTCTGGCCAACCCCTTGGGGATTAACCAGAAAAGCGGTGAGTTTACCTTGGGCCGTTTTGATCCCATCACAGGTATCAACTGGAACAGAGCTTATCTGGATCAGGCCGTCCACCTGGATGACTGGTATCTGCTGCACGGTGAGCTGCCGGAGCCAGCACTGTTTGACGCTTTTCGTCGTCTTCTTATTGCCAACTGTGAGCAGGCATTGGCCAATCCCTGGGGAGTGACGACCGGGCAGAGATTGGCGCTCAATCTGCAGAAACTGGCGCACTGCGCTGACATAGTGCTGGATCTGCACACCGGCCCCAAGTCCTGTAAACACCTCTATTGCCCCGAGTATGAGCTGTCTGCTGCCGGCTACTTTCATATTCCCTATACCCTGGTGATGCCTAAAGGTTTTGGCGGCGCCATGGATGAAGCGGCCTTCAATCCCTGGTGGCAGCTCAGCGACTATGCCAATAGCCGGGGCAGAGAGCTGAAAGTCGCAGTGTCGGCCTTTACTTTGGAGCTTGGCAGCCAGGAGCGTATCGATCTTGCCGATGCCAGCCGAGATGCGGAAGGCATATTAAGTTATCTGAGCTATAGAGAGGTGATAGCCCAGAGCATACAGCCCGAGGTGATGTCGCGTTTTGCTTGTATGCTGAAAGACTATCGGAAGTTTCACGCACCTATGGCAGGTATGGTGGAGTATCTGGCCGAGCCGGGAGTACCTTTGGCTGCGGGCGCGCCTCTGGTCAATATGCTCAGGCTCGACCGAGTCGATGCCGGCACTGAAGTCACCAGGCTCTCGCTCAATGAGGATGTGATCCCTGTGCTGCATTTTGCCTCGGCGTCTGTGCACCAGGGAACTGAGCTCTACAAGGTGATGACCAACTACTTCACTCTTTCTGGTTAAGTCAAAGCCGGATATGAAATCCTTTTTAGCGTCTACCATTCTGTAACCAGCTGATAATTTGTAATATTTTGTGTCTTTTGTTTCTTGTTTGTATCAATTGATGTTACAAGAATTAATCCCTTTGTATTAAGGGAGTGTTTTTGAGCATGGAAACATAAAACAACAATAAGCAGTCTTATAGGGAGTAGACAAGTGAAGAGTCAAGTTGCAATAGCCGTTTCAGCAGCGCTGTTATCTATGGCATTCCATTCAGAAGCCGCGCCAGTGAGCGTATCGGATCCATTTATTTCGTCGGATCTGCTTAGTGCGTCCAGCGGCCTCAAAGGACAACAGCAAGGGGGAGGGCAACATAAGTTTGTCAAAGAGCCTGGACTTGCAGAGGGTAAATACACTTATATAGTGCGCCTTAAAGATCCCTCTGTGGCGAATTATGCCGGTGGTATTTCCGGGCTTGAAGCCACCAGTCCACAACGAAGCCAAGGGCTGGCGCCCCAAAAGGCTCCCAAGCTGAATACCGCCAGTGTGGCGGTGAAGTCCTACGTGAAGTATTTGAATGCCAAACAACAGAACTTTTTAATGAGTGCCGCGGCCCAAGGGGTTCAGTTGCAGGCCAAGGCCAGATATCACTATGCCTTTAATGGCCTGGCGGTCACCATGGATCAGCAGCAGGCTGAAGCCCTGTCCAAGTTACCCGAAGTGGCGTTCATTGAGCGGGAAAGCCTCTATTCAATGGATACCGACAGCAGCCAGAGCATGATAGGTTCTCCCAAAGTGTGGGACGGCAGTGCAACAGGGACCCGGGCTATGGGTGAAGGGGTCATAGTCGGGGTGATCGATTCCGGGATCAACAGTGATCATCCATCCTTTGCCGACATTGGGGGAGATGGTTACGACCATACTAACCCCTGGGGACAGGGGGTCTACGTCGGTGACTGTGCGGCAGAGTTTTCTGACATGTGCAACGACAAGCTAATCGGGGTCAGAAGTTATCCCGAGATTACCGATAGTTATGATGATGAAGAGGTCTTTGGCCCAACACCTCCACCCAAGAATGGTGAGGATTATGGTGGCCATGGTTCTCATACTGCCAGCACTGCGGCGGGCAATATCCTTAAGAATGTCCCCTATGTTGCCGGTGAAGTCGGTGAGGCTCAGGGGGAAGGTATTGAGACCGGGCTCGAATTTACACAGATCTCCGGGGTTGCCCCCCATGCCAACATTGTTGCCTATCAGATCTGCCGTCCGGGCAACAATGGCGATAGATATTCAGGTTGTCCCACATCGGCGATTCTCAAAGCGTTGGATGATGCCATTGCCGACGGTGTGGATGTGATCAACTATTCCATCAGCGGCGGTGGTTTCCCTTGGTCAAGCGCGACAGAGATGAGCTTCCTGGCTGCCCGTAATGCCGGCATCTTCTCAGCCGTATCGGCCGGAAATACCTCTGCCTCGGTTAGCCAAGTTCCCTTTTCTTCACCCAAAAATGCGCCTTGGTATACCTCAGTCGCGGCATCTACCCACAACCGGGAAGTGCGTTCCATTCTGGAGTTCAACGGTGACCAACTGGACTACACTCAGGGAACCGGGCCGGTAATGACTACAGATATCAGTGCACCTTTGGTGTATGCCGGTGACTTGGCAGCTGATAATTTCGAAGGTTGTAACGCCTTTGCCGCCGATGCGTTCAAGGAACAGTTGGCGCTGATTAAGCGCGGCGGTTGTAACTTTGCCGATAAGGTCAATAATGCCAAAGATGCGGGGGCAGTAGGGGTTATCGTCTTTAACAAAGACGGTGAAGGCAACGTCAGAACCAAGATGTCCGGACTGGGCAACACCAGTATCCCTTCTGTTTTCATCGGTAATATTGATGGCTTGGCTGTTGTGGATGCGCTGGCGGCCACGCCAGGGCTGGTGGCCAAAATCAATGCTACTCCATCGGCCGTTGAGCGTCAGGCAGATGTGTTGGGCGACTTCTCTCTACTCGGGCCAAATCGTTACTTCGATGTGATTGCGCCTTCGATTTCAGCACCGGGTGTGGACATCTATGCCGCTTATGCCGATGAGCAGTATGGCCATGAAGTAACAGGGACAGATCCTGCCGATTATACCTTGATGTCCGGTACTTCCATGTCCAGCCCTCATGTGGCGGGCGCCGGGGCGCTGCTGAAGTCGGCTCATCCTGAGTGGACACCGGATAATATCCGTTCAGCCTTGATGCTGACGGCAACTACGGCCAGTGCTATGACCAAGGCCGATGGCAAGACTACCGCGGATCCGTTTGATGTGGGTGCCGGCCGGATCCGGGTCGATTTGGCCGCCAAGACAGGGCTCATCATGGATGAGTTGGCGGACAATTATGAGTTTGCCAATCCAGAACTCGGTGGTGATCCCAGACGTTTGAATCTTCCCAGCATGTCCACTAGCCAATGTGTTAACAGTTGCAGTTGGACTCGAAAAGTCACGGCGACCAAAGACGGCGTATGGAGCGCTGCCGGGGTGGCGACGACTGAAGGGCTGAAAATAACGGTTTCGCCTGAAAACTTCACTCTGACCAAGGGGCAGTCACAGGTGGTGACTGTCACTGCCGATATCACAGGGGTGAGCTCCAGTGATTGGGCGTTTGGTAACCTGCTGTTGACCTCGAGCAACCACCCTGATGCGGCTATGCCGGTGGCGGTCAAGGCTTCCCGTGACAACCTGCCGGACAGCTTTACCATCCGGGCAGGACGAGATGCCGATGAGCTGACTTTCAGCCAGCTCAAATCGCTGGATATGACGGGACTGGATGCAGAGGTATCTGCCTTGGCACTGGCCGACAGCTTTGAAGGCGTGCTGAAGCAAGATTCGGATGTTGGCAGCTTCCTGGACGACATTACCGACGGCGTTGCCTACGTTGTTTACAGTGTTGAAGATGGTGCCAAGCTGTTCAATACGGCCATTACTGCCACCAACTCTCCGGATTTGGATCTCTATGTGGCAATAGACAGGGACGGTGACGGGGCGCTGGATGCCCTTGTTGGCCAATCGGCCAGAGCCGGTTCTGATGAATCTGTCAGCATCAGTAATCCAGAAGCCGGTGATTACTATATCTTTGTGCAAAACTATGAGGCCTCAGCCGCCAATGCCGAAGATCCCTTCACCCTGAAAACTTCAGTGGTAGAGGCAGGTCCGGCTCAGGACAACTTTACTCTGACCAAGACGGGTGATAACGAGGACTTCTCACTGAAGTTTGCCTGGAAGGATAATTTTGCCGCCAGCGACCTGGGTTATGCCGTAGTAACTCTGACGTCCAGCGATACCAGCATCGCGGCCAAGAACTTGCCGGTTGCTTTCAGCCGAGTCGTTGATGATGTGCAAATGCCTGCGGCCAGTGTGCTCAGTGGAGAGATGGCCCCCGGACAGCCAGTAACCATGGCTGTAACTATTGCTGCCAATGCTTCCCCGGAGGCTCGGGAATATCAAATCAAGGCCATGGTGCCGGAAGGACATGAAGTCACGGCTATCAGCGACCAAGGAGAACTGGCTCAAGGAGTATTGAGTTGGACTCATGTGATGCAAACCGGCGATCCGGCCAAAACGCTGAGCTTCAAGTTTATCCCGCGTAAACAGGGGCAGGGCAATAAGCTGATATTGAGCAATACCGTAGTCAATGATACCGCCGAGGTGCTGACTCAGGAGTATCTGTTCGATGTTAAAGAAGGGGCCCCTGTTATCAAAGTTGATGCACCGGACCGAGTGGCAGAGCGCAAGAGCTTTGTTATCGATGCGTCTGCCTCGGCCGATCCCAATGGCGATGCTGTCAGCTATCAATGGACTCAGATTGCCGGTGCACCACTGAAGTTTGACAGCTCGGCGGCCAAGCTGGAGCTGACGGCACCTGAAGTGGGAGGCTCTGGCGATTTGCTGACTTTCAATCTGAAGGTGAGTGACTCCAAGGGTAACAGCACCACAGAAACTGTCAGCATAGTGGTCTTTGACTTCGAGCGTGACGGTGGTGGTTCGCTGGGTTGGTTGTCGCTGCTATTGCTGCCTTTGGGGTGGCTGCGCAGGAAATCGAGCTAAGGAAGGTGCGAGCAAGTCCTGTGTGCTCTGCGTTGGCTTACAGGCCTGGATGCAAGGCGTGGTTTGCAGCAAATGGCCATAGTCCTTTGCACCTTCCCTAAGCCTTAAACTGAAAAAGGCTGCCAACTTGGCTAATGCCGTTCACTTAGTGTGAACGGCATTTTTCTTAGGCTTAATGGGATACTTGTTTTTACTCATTTTTAACGCACGTGGATAGGCTCTATCCTGTTTCCCATCAAGCTTGAACTGCCTCGCATTACGCACTATGTCCAAGACCTCTCTCGGGACATTTCCAGGCGTTTGAGATGACAGTTGAGTCAGTTTAAAAATGATATAACTCGATGCATCTCTAAAGCTTAATTGGTTCGGATGTAACGACGGTAAGCTCTTAGCCATCAACATCATCTTGTATCTGATGAGGTTATAGGCCAATAGTACCCCCCACAATTCTTGGATAACCAACTCTGGCAATTGACTACGCAACGTAAAGCGACTCTCCAGAAGATGCTGCTTCATCTCCCGATAGCCCACTTCTATCTCCCATCGATGGGCATATAAATCCGCTAT